>JALYXH010000226.1 GCA_030947185.1 Actinomycetota bacterium
CGGCAAGGGGGTCGACCGGCGGGCGGTCGACCCGGCCAGCCCCCGCTCTGCCGCTTGGGGGAAGCGCGCCGTCGTCCTGCGTTGCGGCGTGGACCGGCCGGCGGGCTACCGGGCCGGCGTCGAGCCCGTGGAGGTCGACGGCGTGGCCTGGTTCCAGCACCTCGCCGGCGATGTCGTGGAGTGGACCGCCGTCGACCGGCCGGTCTACGTCGAGCTCACGGTGCCGGCGACCTACTCGGCGCAGGGCGGATTCCTGGTCGCGCTGGCCGGCCCGATCGGGCGCGTCTTCGAACAGGTGCCGCAGTCACCCGGGCCGCCGGCTGCAGGTTGAACACGATCAGGGAAAGGTCCAGCGAGTGGGCGAGCCCGCGAAGTCCTCGGTTGCCAGGGCGAACGCCCAGGACGGCTCGAGCCGGAAGCAGGCGTTGCCGGCGAAGAAGCCGACCGGGTAGGCGGTCGAGTACTTCTCGTTGAGCAGCGCGGCAAAGTCGGCGACGTCAGCCAGCTTGACGACCCTGGCCGCGGCACCCTCGACCACGACCGGGTTCGCCGGGTCGTCAGTGGTCGCCGTACACCGCGGGTCGGCCCTCAGGTTGCGAGCCTTGCGCGATCCCTCGCTCGCGCTGAACCACAGGGCGGCGCGGTGCCAGACGGCCCAAACCGGCGTCACGTGTGGCGCGCCTCCCGGGCGGACGGTCGCCAGCCAGTAGTCGTGCGAGCCGGTCAGGCGGTCGGCTGCCCACGCCCAGGCAAGCAGGCCGGTCCCCTCGGTGGGACCGAGGACGCCATAGCCGGGCATGTACGGGCGGCTCGCTGTCGGCTCGGCCACGGCTCGGCTCACCTCCGGGTCGGTCAGTGCAGGCCGGTGCCGCGCTCGATCGCCGCGCTCAGCAGCCGGTCGACGAGGGCCGGGTAGTCCAGACCGGAGACAGCCCACATCCGCGGGAACATCGACGCCGGTGTGAAGCCCGGCATCGTGTTGATCTCGTTGACGACGAGCTCACCGTCGGGCTGCAGGAAGAAGTCGACCCGGGCCAGACCGGCGCACTCCAGCGCCAGGAAGGCGCGCACGGCGAGCTCCTGCACCGCCTTGACCACCTCAGCAGGCAGGTCGGCCGGGATGTCGAACTCGGTGGCGCTCGAGAGGTACTTCGCCTCGAAGTCGTAGAAGTCCTGGCCGCCGGTGACGCGGATCTCGGCCGGCGCACTGGCCTCCGGCGTACCGCCGCTCGGACCCTCGAGCACACCGCACTCGACCTCGCGCCCGACGACGGCCGCCTCGATGACGACCTTCGGGTCGCTCTCGCGGGCCAGCTCGACCGCAGCGACCAGCGACTCGCGGTCGCTCGCCTTGGAGATGCCGATGCTCGACCCACCGCGGGCGGGCTTGACGAAGACCGGCCAGCCCAGCGCCTCGGCCTCGGCCAGCGCCGCCGTCCGGTCGGCCAGCCACTCCCGGGTGCGCACGACGGCGTACGGCGAGACCGGCAGCCCCCGCGCTGCGAGCAGGAGCTTCATGTACTCCTTGTCCATGGCTGCGGCGCTGGCCAGCACGCCGGCGCCGACGTAGGGGATGCCGGCCAGCTCGAGCAGTCCCTGGACGGTTCCGTCCTCGCCGTACGGGCCGTGCAGCAGCGGGAAGACGACGTCGACACCGGCGAGCTGGCTCGGCACCTCGCCGGCGGCGAGCACGACCAGACCGGCGCTGGGGTCGCCCGGCAGCGCGACGTGCTCGCCGGTGCCGTCCACCGACGGCAGGGTCCGTCCACTGATCGTGAGCGCCGCCGGGTCGTCGGGAGCCAGCACCCAGCGGCCGTCGGGGGTGATGCCGACCGGGAGCACGTCAAAGCGGTCCCGGTCGATGGCGGCCAGGACGCTGCCGGCGGAGACGCAGGAGATCGCGTGCTCGCTGCTCCGGCCGCCGAACACGACGGCGACCCGCCGCTTGGCTGTCACGTGCGCGAGACTACCGGCGCTCCCCGCGCGAACGCGCCAGGGCGTGGTACTCCTCGTTGGGGATCATGTTGGTGGCCATCGCCATCCGGTTGGTGAAGTTGTACATCGCTGCCACCTCGGCGACGTCCCAGACCTCCTCGTCGCTCAGACCGACCCCGCGGAGCCGATCCAGGTCGGCCTGGGTGCACTCGCGCGGTGTCCTCGTGAGCTTCTCGGCGTACCCGAGGATCGCCAGCTGCCGCTCGTCGAGGTCGGCCCGCCGGTAGTCGAGGGTGATGCGGTCGGCGTTGACCGGATCGCCGAGCTGCTCACGCAGCGCAGCGCCGTGCGCGACCAGGCAGTAGAGACAGCCGTTCGCCATTGACACGACCACCGCGATCATCTCGCGCTCGGCCGCGGACAGATGCTCGGTGGGAACGTGCAGTGACTTGAAATGGGCGAACCAGGTCCGCAGCCGGTCGGGCCGGAACGAGTAGGACCGGAACACGTTCGGGACGAAGCCGAGGTTCTCGCGCGCCTTGGCGAACAGCTTCTGCAGATCTTCGGGGAGCTCGCTCTCCGGCGGTACGGCGAACCAGCTGCCGGTCTCGTGGTCGCTCATCCGGACAGCCTAGTTTCCGGCGTACGCGTCCGCCCCGACGGCGAGACTGGTCCCCGGGGGGAACGCGTCCGGTGGCCAGCTCGACACCGGCCCCGGCGGGCGGCGTACCCGATGCTCGGGAGCGGCCGGCAGACCGGTCAGCCGGGCGCGGAGCTCGGTCGCGCCGAGCTGGGCCGCGACGGTCTCGAGCGCGGTAGCCAGCACCGCGTGGCGGCGCCTGACACTCATCATGTTGCCGCCCATCTGCTCGAGGTCGGCGGCCACCGGCTGGATGAGTACGACGTGAGTGCCCTGTTCGCGCAGGCGTCGGGCCTCGCTGCCCAGCCGGCGTCCGACCGTGCGGCGCATCCCACCGCGGACCACCCCCTTGCCCGCCAGCTCGAGCTCCTCGGGCCGGCTCGACAGCGGGTTGAGGCAGATGACGACGTCGAGGTGCTCGCGCAGGACGGTGTCGAGGTTGGACGGCGAGTAGGTGCCGCCGTCGACGTAGACCCGGCCGCCGACGTGCACCGGGCGGTAGACGCCCGGGATGGCACACGACGCGGCGACGGCCTCGGCCAGCTGGGCCGCTGGTGCGTCGTCGCGACCGAAGCAGACCCGCCTGCCCGAGCCGTAGTCGGTCGCTGTGACCCAGAGATTGGGATGCGCCGCCCAGCCATGCGGTACGACGTGGTGCACGGTCTCGCGCAGTGGCCGGGTGGACATCACCCCACGCGGCGCCCAGGCGGCCACCCCGGCCAGCAACCGGTAGCGGCTGGGGTGGCGCAGAGCGGCGATGCCGAGCCGAGCCGAGCCGGGACGCAGGTCGGGAAAGCCGCGTCGCGGGCGCAGCACCCCTCCCGCCGAGCGGTCGGCCTCGTCGGTCGGCGTACCGCCCGCGTCGAGCAGGCCGGGGAAGCTGTCGCCGGCGGAGTGGGCGACCATGAACCACGGCGGCACGCCGCCGGCCAGCAGGGCGGCGATCATCGACCCGGCCGAGGTGCCGACGATCACGTCCGCGCAAGCCGGGTCCCAGCCGAGCTCGGTCGTGAGCGCGGCGAGGCCACCTGCCAGCCAGGCTCCGCCGAGCAGGCCGCCGGCGCCTAAGACCAGTCCCACCCGGGGCACCGGTGGCGCCTCCTCCACCGCGGGAGGTGGCTTATCGGGTGGTCGCGCGGCGCCTGACACGGCCTGCCTCAGCCGACGATCGGCAGGTTGCGCTCGTCCTGCAGTGCGCTGAGCGTCTGCTGCATCTGCTCGGTCACGCGCTCGTAGACCTCGTCGACATCGGGGTCGTCGCCGAACTCCTTCTTCAGGTCGATCGCCGGCAGCACCTGGATCGTGATCTTGGCAGGGAGCGGCACCCGGCCGGGCAGGTCGAGGATGTTGACACCGAACGGCGGCCCGATGGTGATGGGCAGCACCTTGATCCGGGTGAGCTTGTCGAACCGGGTCAGCTTGGCCAGCCGTCGACCCCGGCTGACGAACAGCGCGGTCTCCTGACCGCCGATCGACACGACGGGAACGATCGGGACCTTCTCCTCGAGCGCCAGCCGGATGAACCCCTTCCGGCCGCCGAACTCGATCTGGTCGGAGTGTGACGAGGGCCGGAACGTCTCGTAGTCGCCGCCGGGATAGACGAGGACGGGAGCTCCGGCGGCGAACGCCGCCTCGGCGTTGGCGTGCGAGGCGGGCACCGTCCCGTACCGCCGCAGGCCACCGAGGTAGGGCACCCGCACCGCGACGTCATGGGCCAGCTGGTGGAAGCGCCGGTCCGGCCCGAAGTGGTCGTAGAACGCGCAGGAGAACACGAACGTGTCCGCGATCAGCAGACCGCCGGAGTGGTTGCCGACCAGCAGCGCGGCGCCCTCCCGGGGGATGTTCTCGAGCCCACGGACGTCGGGCCGGAAGTACGCGGCCACCAGCCCGCGCAGCAACGGCAGCGTCCGCCTGATGTGCTCGGGGTCCCAGCCCTCGATGCCGACGCCGCGCAGCGACTCCACGACGCCCGCCGCGTCGGCCACCGCGCCGGCGGCCGCCTCGAACAGCACGTCGAGCGGGCTGGGCGCGCGCTTGGCCAGGCGGCGCATGAGACTACGGTCGGTGATCGCGCCGCGTCGGCGCTTTCCCTCGGTCACCGCCACGAGATCCCCCGCCGAGGGCGGCGGAAACTAGCGCTGTGTGCGGGCCGCCTCGGGGCACGCGGAGAGGAGGTCTTCGGTGCCGTCCACCATGCCGTACGCCGTTCTGCTGCGCGGCATCAACGTGGGTGGCAACAATCGGCTGCCGATGGCTGACCTGCGCGCCCTGCTGACCGATCTCGGCTGCACGGAGGTGGCCACCTACCTGCAGAGCGGGAACGCGGTCGTCTCCGCTCCGGCGGCCGGGCCGGCCGCGCTGGCCGCCGACCTGGAGCGCGCCCTTGATGTCTCTGCCGGGCTGAGCATCCGCGTGCTCGTCCGCTCCCGCGACGAGCTGGCCGGCCTGGTCGCCGGCAACCCCATGCCTGCTGCGGCCGCTGACGGGTCCCGCTACTTCGTCACGTTCCTCGACGGCCCGGCCGAGCCTGACCGGCTCACCGGGGTCGACCCGCAGCGGTACGCCCCCGACCGGTTTGCCGTCGCCGGACGGGAGATCTACCTGTGGTGTCCGGCCGGCCTGTCCGACAGCGAGCTGCCAAAGGTCTTCTCCGACCGTCGGCTGGGGGTCACGACTACCACGCGCAACTGGAACACGGTGACGCGGCTGCTGGCGATGGCCGGCGGGGCCGCAAACCCTGCGCCGATCAAGGAGAAGGGGTGACTTGCCACGGCGTGTCGCCGACCGTTGCTCCTTGATCGCGGCTGGCAGGCCGGGAGCCGGACGTGCCGGGAAGGGCGGTCCGCCTCCCGTTGTTGCTAGCGCAAACGCGCCTGTGGGCGCAGACGAGCGAGGGAGTCCGCCATGTCCGAGGCCGGCAGTTGGAATGCGAGGATCGTTGAGGAGTTCCGGGCGAACAACGGCCAGGTGGGCGGTGCCTTCGAAGGCGCCCCGCTGGTCCTGCTCCATCACCGCGGGCGCACCAGCGGGAAGGACTACATCGCCCCGGTCATGTACCTGGCGGGCGAGCAGGGACGGATGTACGTCTTCGCGTCGAAGGCAGGAGCACCGGACAACCCCGACTGGTACTACAACCTCACCGCCGCCCGCGCCGCTACGGCGGAGCTCGGCACCGAGACGGTCGAGTTGAGGGTCACCGAGATCGAGGGCGACGAGCGCGCCCGCGTCTTCGCCCAGCAGGTCGAGCGCTATCCGGGCTTCGGGGAGTACGAGGCCAAGACCCGCGGCATCCGGGTCATCCCGGTGCTGGCACTGGACCGCGCCGGCTGAGGCCGCGACCGCGCTGCGCCCGACCGGCTCAGCCGCGGCCGAAGTCGGGCTTGCGCTTGGCCAGGAAGGCGGCCATGCCCTCCCGAGCGTCGGGGGTCTGGCTGGTCGCGGCCATCACCTCCACCGCGTACGCGTAGGCCTTCGGCTGGTCGAGGTCGATCTGGGCGTAGAGCGCCTGCTTGCCGATGCCCTTCGACGCTGCGCTCCCCCGGGTGGCCCGCTCGAGCAGCCCGTACGTCGCCTCATCCAGTTCCGCGAGCGGTACGACGGCATTGACCAGCCCCCAGTCCAAAGCCGTCGCGGCGTCGATCACGTCACCGGTGAGGGCCAGCTCGGTGGCCCGCTTGCGCCCCACGTTGCGGGCCACCGCCACCATCGGCGTGTGGCAGAACCAGCCGCCCTTGCCGCCGGGCGCGGCGAAGCCGGCCGTGTCGGCCGCGACCGCCAGGTCGGCTGACGCGACGAGCTGACAGCCGGCAGCAGTGGCCAGCCCGTGCACCCGCGCGACCACCGGCTGCGGCACCGTCTGCATCAGCGTCATCAGCTCGGTGCAGGTCCACAGCAACGACCGCACCGCTGACAGGTCGGCGTCGGCAACGTCGGCGAAGTCGTGGCCGGCGCAGAAGACCGGCCCGTTGCCGGCGAGAACGATCCCCACCGCGTCACTGGCGGCCACCTCGGTGAAGGCGGCGATCAGCTCGCGCATGTGCGCGCCCGAAAGCGCGTTGCGCCGCTCCGGCCGGTTCATGGTGATGGTGGCGAACGCCCCGGCTCGCTCGACGACGACATGCTCGAAGCCCATGCGTCGAACGTACGCGGCCGGGCCCCGGTCGGGACAGGGTCGTCGTAAGGGACGACCCGGGCTCAGCCCAGCGCTTGGAGCGCCTGCGAGACGTCGGCCACCAGGTCGTCCACGTCCTCCAGACCGATCGAGACGCGGACTGCGGCCGGGTCTATGCCGGCAGCACGCAGGGCGGCATCGTCCATCTGCCGGTGCGTCGTGGTGGCAACATGGCTCACCACGGAGTGCGTGCCACCGAGCGAGGTGGCGATCGCGACGAGCCGAAGGCCGTCGCACATCGCCATGCCGGCGGCGCGGCCGCCGGCCGGCGTGACCGTGACGACAGCGCCATACCGGGTGCCCTCCGGGCCGGCCTCGAAGAGCTTGCCCGCCAGCGCGTGGTCGCGGTGGGCGGGCAGCCCCGGGTAGTCGACGGACTGCACGCGGGGATGCCCCTCCAGCGCCTCGGCGAATGCCAGCGCACTGGCACAGTGCCGCTCCATGCGCAGCGGCAGGGTGGACAGCCCTCGGTGCAGCAGGAACGCATCGTCCGGCGCGAGGGCTCCCCCGAGGTCGATCCGGGTGGCGCGCACCGGTCCCATCAGATCCGGGCGCCCGGCCACGGCCCCGCCGGTCACGTCGCTGTGCCCGCCGATGTACTTCGTGGCCGAGTGCACCACCAGGTCGGCGCCCCAGGCCAACGGCCGGCAGACGGCGGGCGAGGCGAACGTGGAGTCGACGACCAGCAGCGCCCCGGCCTGTGACGCGAGTGCAGCGAGCCCTGGCAGGTCGGCCACCGCCATCGTCGGGTTGGCCAGGGTCTCCGCCCAGACCACGACCGTCTCCGGCCGGATGGCTGCCTGGACCGCGACGAGGTCACTCATGTCGACGAAGCTCGCCTGGACACCGAACCGGGGCAGCACCCGGGACAGCAGCGAGTAGGTGCCGCCGTAGACCGCTGCCGGTGCGACGACGTGCGCCCCTGCCCGCGCAAAGGTCATCAGGACAGTGGAGACGGCTGCCATCCCGGAGGAGAAGGCCTGCCCTGTCACCTCACCCGGCACCCCCGAGCCTTCGGCCGCGGCCAGCGCGTGCCCGAAGGCGTCGGCTGTCGGGTTGTCGATCCGGCTGTAGGTGTAGCCGGGTGCGCGGTCGCCAAGGACGTCGCTGTAGTCCTGCGCCGTGTCGAAGGCGAAGGTCGCGCTCCGGTAGACGGGCAGGCCGAGCGGCCGTTCGCTCACCACGGGGGGCGCCGGCGAGTGGACGGCGCGGGTGTTCTCGCCGTACGTCGCAGGGTTAGTCGTCTCGTCCATGGCTCCAGTGTGCAGGACAGCGGGCGCGGGCTACTCGGCCTGCGGGGCCCGCGACATCAGCGACTTCACCATCTCCTGGGGCGACACGCCCTGGTGCACGACCTGCACCACGTGCTCGGTGATCGGCATCTCGACGCCGTGCAGGCGCCCCAGCTCGAGAATCGACTCGCAGGACTTCACGCCCTCCGCCGTCTGCTTGGTGTCGGCGACCACCTCTTCGAGCGTCTGCCCGCGGCCGAGCTTCTCGCCGAAGGTCCTGTTGCGCGACAACGGCGAGGTGCAGGTCGCGACCAGGTCACCGAGCCCGGCCAGGCCGGCAAAGGTCAACGGGTCGGCACCGAGCTCCTCGCCGAGCCGGGCCGTCTCGGCCAGCCCGCGGGTGATCAGCGAAGCCTTGGTGTTGTCGCCGAACCCCATGCCCTCGGCCATCCCGCAGGCGAGCGCGATGACGTTCTTGACAGCGCCCCCGAGCTCGCAGCCGACCACGTCGACATTGGTGTAGGGCCGCAGGTAGGCCGTCAGACATGCCTGCTGCAGCCTCTCGGCGGCGGCCTGGTCGATACAGGCGACGACAGTCGCCGCCGGCTGCTCGGCGGCGATCTCCTTGGCCAGGTTGGGGCCGCTGACCACGGCCACCCGCTCGGGGGCGACGTCGGCGACCTCGCCGATCACCTCGCTCATCCGCTTGGCCGTCTTGAGCTCGACGCCCTTCATCAGGCTCACCAGCATCGCCTCAGGGGGGATCAGCTTGGTCCAGGCGCCGAGGTTCTCCCGCAGGGTCTGGGACGGAATCGCGAGGATGACGAAGTCGGCACCATCGAGCGCCTCCTCCGGGTCGCAGGTCGCGGACAGGTCGGGCGGCAGCGCAACGTCGGGCAGGTAGTCAGGGTTCTCGTGCCGGTCGCGGACTGCCTCAGCCACCTCCTCGCGCCGAGACCACAGCGTGGTCTGGGTGCCGGCGTCGCAGAGCACCTTGGCGAAAGCGGTCCCCCACGAGCCGGTGCCGAACACCGCGGCGCGGGTCACGCCGACCGCCGCTCGGCCGACGTCCAGCCGCCGCTGGCACCGGGGCGCTGCGAGGGCTTCGGGACGTAGACCTCGGCGGGTGGCGTCTGTCCGCGCAGCTCGGCGAGCTGCTCGGTGATCCTGGCCATGATCAGGTCGGTCACCTCACGTAACACCTCGCCGGTCTGTTCGCGACCCTGGTAGGCCGACAGGTCGACCGGCGGGCCGGCCTGGACGACCGTCCGGCGGGCCGGGACCAGGTGGGGTCTGTGGTCGCGACCGAACACCGCCTGCGCCCCCCACTGGGCCACCGGGATCACCGGCACCCCGGTGGTCAGAGCCAGTCTGGCCACGCCGGTGCGGGCCTGCATCGGCCAGTAGTCCGGCGCCTTGGTGACTGTGCCCTCGGGGTAGATGGCCAGGCACTCGCCGGCCTCGAGGGCAGCGACGGCGTCCCTGAGCGCATCCGCGGCGTCAGGGGCGGTGCGGTGCACGGGTATCTGACCGGCGTTGGTCACGATCCAGCCCAACGGCCACGGCAGCTCGAAGACCTCGACCTTGGCCAGGAACCGGGCCAGCCGACCGCTCTCGTAGATGTAGTGGGCGAACACGAACGGGTCGACGTAGGAGATGTGGTTGACGGCGACGATCACACCGCCGGTGGCCGGCAGGTGCTGCTGGCCCAGCCGACGCGGCCTGGTGAACAGCAGCAGGAGCGGCTTGATGATGCAGATCGCCAGCCGGTAGGCGAACCCGATCCTGCCTCGACTCACGCACTGCCTCCTGCACCTACCGCGCCGCGGGTGGTCCGCCGGGCCAGAGTCTCGCCTGCCGCCGGAGCGCTGTCGAGTGCATGATCGTCGGCGACGTCGGTGGCTGCCTGCGAGGATGGTCGACCATGACCTCGCCGTCGACGCCCGGGACGTGCTGGTCGGTTGTCATACCGGTGAAGCTGCTGTCGCTGGCCAAGAGCCGACTCGCCGGAGCCAGCGCCGTTGCTGCCGGAACCGGCAGTGCCCGGGCCGATCTGGCCCTGGCCATGGCGGCGGACACCGTCGAGGCGGCCCTCGGCACGGCGTCGGTCCGGCTGGTCGTCGTCGTCACCGACGACGCCCGGGCGAGCCGTGCCCTCGGCGCTCTGGGGGCCATGGTCGTCACCGACGCGCCGGCAGCCGGGCTCAACGCGGCGCTCGCCCATGGTGCGTCGGTGGCCGCGGTCCGGGCACCTAACTGCGGTGTTGCCGCCCTCGCCGGAGACCTCCCGGCGCTGCGCTCGGACGAGCTGGGCGCTGCGCTCGCCGCCGCCGCACAGTTCCCGCGTGCATTGGTGAGTGACAACGCCGGGTCCGGCACCACCCTGCTCACCGCCCGACCCGGAGTGCCGCTCGATCCGGCGTACGGCGAGAGCTCCCGGGCTGCTCACGAAGCCGCCGGCGTGCGGGCTCTCGCCCTCGACGGACTGCCCGGTCTGCGCAGCGACGTCGACACTGGGTGCGACCTGTCCGCCGCCGGCGAGCTCGGGGTGGGCCGGCACACGGCAGCCCTGCTGACGCCGGCAGAGGACCTATCCTCGTCCTGACCCGTGAGGAGACCGAGCCAGAGATGCAAGGCACCGTCCGCAGCTACTCCGTCGAGACACGCGCCGGCTCGGTGCTCCTCGACGACGGCACCGAGATGGAGTTCGACCGATCGGCCTTCGACGCATCCGGCCTGCGCAGACTGCGGGTCGGCCAGCGGGTGAAGCTCGAGCTCGTCGGCGACCGGGTGAGCGTCCTGTCGGGTCCGACACTGCCGCGCTAGGCCCGGCCGGCAGGTCGCCGACCGGGCCCGCGGGTCAGCCGCTCTTCTTGGCCGTCGCCTGACCGCCCTTGCGCCCGGCCTGCTTCACAGTCGTCGACCCCGCCGCCTTCTTGGTGGTCGCCTTCTTGGCAGTCGACTTCTTGGCCGTCGTGCTCTTGGACGCTGTCTTCTTGGCCGTCGTGCTCTTGGACGCCGTCTTCTTGGCGGCCGTCGTCTTCTTCGTTGTCGTGCTCTTGGCGGCCGAGCTGGAGGAGCCGGTCTTCTTGGCTGTCGCCTGACCGCCCTTGCGCCCGGCCTGCTTCACCGTCGACGTACCGCCGGACTTGCGAGCGCTCGGCAGCGCCGCGCCGGCCGCTCTAGGCAGCGCAGACTTGGCCGCCCGCTCGAGGGTCTGGGCACCAGAGCGAGCAGTCGCGGCTGCACCGGATGCGGCCCCACGGGCGGTCCGCTCGAGGAGAGACGCCTGCTTGGCCAGCTTCTTGGCGCCGCTGACCACGTCCTTGAAGCCCTGTCCGGGCCGGAAGCGCGGGACCGACGTCTTCTTCACCTTCACCGACGCCCCGGTCGCGGGGTTGCGCGCCGTCCGCGCACTGCGCTCACGCTTCTCGAAGACACCGAAGCCGGTGATGGCGACGCGTTCGCCCTTGGCCACGGCTCGAACGATGGTGTCCACGACGCCTTCGACGGCGTCGCTCGCGGCCCGCTTGTCACCCAGTCGATCGGTGAGGGCCTCGATCAGCTCGGACTTGTTCAACGCAGTCCTCCGGTGCTAGGCCGGCGCACTGTGCGGCGACGTGATCGGCACGCTAGGGCCTGTGGCGCCTGATAACAACGACCCGCGGGCCTGAACTTTGCTTGTGTCGCAGCCGGTCTCACTCCGTCGACGGCACAACCGCCTGTCCTGTAGGGCTTTTCAGGTCGTCGCCGACGTACGCGGCAGCCAGCCGGGTCGGGCGGTCTCGAACGAGCCGATGGCGTCGGTGTGCCGGAGGGTCAGACCGATGTCGTCCAGCCCCTCGAGCAGTCGCCAGCGGGTGTAGTCGTCGACGGCGAAAGGGATCGTGAGGTCGCCCAGGCGGATCTGCCGAGCCTCGAGGTCCACGGTGACCCGCGTCGTCGGCTCCGCCTCGACGGCAGCGAACAGCGACTCCACATCGGCCGTCGGCAGCTCCACGGGCAACAGCCCGCCCTTGAGGGCGTTGCCCCGGAAGATGTCAGCGAACCGGGCCGACACGACAGCCCGGAAGCCGAAGTCCTGCAAAGCCCAGACGGCGTGCTCGCGGGATGAGCCGGTGCCGAAGTTGGGTCCGGCCAGGAGAACGGTCGCCCCGGCGTACCGCGGGTCGTCGAGCACGAACGGCTCGGCCTCGGTCGCATCGTCGCGCCACTGGCTGAACAGCCCGGCACCGAAGCCGGTCCGCTCGACCCGCTTGAGCCAGTCGCTCGGGATGATCTGGTCGGTGTCGACGTCGCTACGACGCAGCGGCACCGCCCGGCCGGTATGAACCGTGAACGGCTCCATGGCTCAGACCTCCAGGTCTGTCGGTGCGGCCAGCCGGCCGACGACGGCGGTGGCCGCGGCCACAGCGGGTGACACCAGATGGGTGCGCCCGCCGCGGCCCTGCCGGCCCTCGAAGTTCCGGTTGGACGTGGAGGCGCAGCGTTCCCCCGGGGACAGCGTGTCGGGGTTCATGCCGAGGCACATCGAGCAGCCGGCCTGGCGCCACTCGGCGCCGGCGGCAGTGAACACGCCGTCGAGGCCCTCCCGCTCCGCCTGCAGCTTGACCAGCATCGAGCCGGGCACGACCAGCATCCGTACGCCGTCGGCCACCTGTCGGCCGCGGATCACCTCGGCCGCCGCTCGCAGGTCCTCGAGCCGTCCGTTGGTGCAGGAGCCGAGGAAGACGGTGTCCACCGCGACCTCGCGAAGCGGCGTCCCGGCCGCCAGGTCCATGTAGTGCAGCGCCCGCTCGGCCGCCTCACGCGCGCTCGGGTCGTCGTAGTCCCGGGGGTCGGGCACCGAACCGGACAGCGGGCCGCCCTGAGCCGGGTTGGTTCCCCATGTAACGAACGGCGAGAGCTGCCCCGCGTCGAGCACAACCTCCCGGTCGAAGCGGGCATCGTCGTCGCTGCTCAGGCCCGCCCAGTAGGCGAGCGCGACATCCCGGTCAGCGCCGGTCGGCGCGTGCCGGCGCCCCTCCAGGTAGGCATAGGTGGTCGAGTCGGGGGCGATCATGCCGGCCCGGGCCCCTGCCTCGATGGACATGTTGCAGACAGTCATCCGGCCTTCCATCGACAGCGCGCGAATCGCGCTGCCGCGGTATTCGATGACGTGTCCCTGGCCGCCGCCGGTGCCGATCTCAGCAATCACCGCGAGGACGACGTCCTTTGCCGTGACGCCGGGGGGCAGCTCGCCCTCGACGGTGACCGCCATGGTGCGCGGCCTGGCCAGCGGAAGCGTCTGGGTGGCCAGCACATGCTCCACCTCGCTGGTCCCGATGCCGAAGGCGAGCGCACCGAACGCGCCGTGCGTGGACGTGTGGCTGTCTCCGCACACGACGGTCATGCCCGGCTGGGTCAGCCCGAGCTGCGGGCCGATCACGTGCACGATGCCCTGGCCCGCGTCGCCCATCGGGTGCAGCCTGATGCCGAAGTCCGCGCAGTTCTTGCGCAGCGTCTCGACCTGCTTGCGCGACACCGGGTCGGCGATCGGCCGGTCGATGTCGACGGTCGGCACGTTGTGGTCCTCGGTAGCGATCGTCAGGTCGGGCCGCCGAACGGGACGCCCCGCCAGCCGCAGGCCGTCGAACGCCTGCGGCGAGGTGACCTCGTGCACGAGGTGCAGGTCGACGTAGAGCAGATCCGGTTCGCCGTCGGCGGCCCGCACGACGTGCGCGTCCCACACCTTCTCAGCCAGCGTGCGGCCCACAGGGTCTCCTCCTCCGTCACTTGCCATCTCACTGGGTGAGACGACAGTATCGCTATGTGAACAACTCTAGCGGTGTCGGCGTTCTTGACAAGAGCATGGCCCTGCTCGGTGCCGTCGAGCAGGGGTCCGCGTCGCTCACGGACCTGGTCGCGCGCACCGGCATCGCCAGGCCGACGGCGCACCGGCTGGCCGTCGCGCTGACCCGGCACGGGCTGCTCGACCGCGAGGACACCGGCCGGTTCGTCCTCGGTCGGCGGCTGGGCGAGCTCGCTGCCGGCCTGGCCGCCGACGCGTTGCCGGCCCGGGCAGCTAAGGTCCTGGCCCGGCTTCGTGACGAGACATCCGAGAGCGCCCAGCTCTACCGCCGTCGCGGCTCCGTGCGCGTCTGTGTGGCCGCCGCCGAGCGCGCGTCCGGGCTGCGCGACACGGTGCCGGTCGGTGCGGAGCTGCCGCTGACCGCGGGGTCGGCAGCCCAGGTGCTGCTCGCCTGGGCTCCGCTGCCGGAGGTGAGCAGCCTCCTGGCTGCCGACGCGGCTTTCTCGACCTCGACCCTGGCCGCCGTACGCCGGCGGGGCTGGGCGGTGAGCATCGCCGAGCGCGAGCCGGGCGTGGCGTCGGTCTCCGCGCCGGTGCGCGACGCTTCGGGCAGTGTCGTTGCCGCGCTGTCGATCAGCGGACCCATCGACCGCCTAGGCCGCTCCCCCGGCCGTCGGTACGCCGCTCCGGTGGTCGCGGCGGCGGCGTCGCTGGGGGGCGAGCACGGCTGAAGGCACAGTTGGCGTAACAGTGAGTAGTCATTTCGGCTGAATCGATCACGCTGAGGGTTTACCGCTGCTAGCGTCGGTGATCCTCCGGTGACAACACCGCATCGGGGGCCACGATGGTCCGGACCTGAGGGGGAGGCGTGCGCCCTGCAGCCGTACTGCTGGCGGTCGGCGGACTGGTCGGCGGGCTGGTCGGCGGGGGCGCCATCCCGGCCGGGGCGGCGGCCTCGCCCCTCGCTCTGCACATCGCCGCAGCGCCGGGACACGGTGCGCCCGGTGACGCGGTGACTCTGTACGTGCAGGGCGAAGGACTGCCGGCCCGGCTGGCCCGGCTGCAGGTGTGCGGCGTCCCGCTGAAGTACAGCCTGGACGGCAGCGCCCAGCCGGGCGGGGGCGGCGAGAGCGGCGGCGACGGTTCGGACGAGGGCCGGGGCACGGGGTCCTCGTCGTTCGTCACCGTCACCATCCCGGCGGATGCGACGCCCACCACGCCGGAGATCACGTCCAGCTACTGGTTCTGGCTCTCCGACCGAGACTGCCCCAAGACGATGTCGCTGAGCACGCCTCCGGGCCAGCTGAGCAACCGCGTCCTCGTGCGTATCGAGTCGGCCACAGCGGCACCGCCGGCGGCTCCCGAGATCGTCCCGGAGACACAAGTGCTCGGGGAGCGATTCACGCGGCCGGACCCGTTGCCGGCGGTCGTGCCTGCGCCACGGCCGGTAGGGGGCGTCGCGACGGCGACGGCAGCGGTTGCCGTGAGCCGAGCTGCCACGTTCACCGGCTGACCGACTCGCGGCGGCGCCTGTCGACGACATGATCAGGTCGCCGTACACGAGGCCTACGGCTTCCAGGCGCTCGCCAGGCCGAACCCGCGAGCAACCGCAGCCCGTTCAGCCCGACAACCACAGTCGAGCCTTCGTGGCCGGCCACCCCGAGCGGCAGCGGCAGATGACCCGCGAGGTCGAAGCCGACGAGCACCGTGATCACGACGCCGGCGAACACCAGATTCTGGGTGACCACGCGCCGCGCCCGCCGCGAGATGTCGATCACCGCGGGCAGCGTGGCCAGCTCGTCCCGGACGATGACAACGTCCGCGGTCTCCAGGGCAAGATCGGAGCCGTGCCTACCCATAGCGACACCTGTCGAGGCAGCCGCCAGCGCCGGCGCGTCGTTGACCCCGTCGCCGACCAGCGTGACATGGGTGCCGTCGGCCTGCAGCTTCTGCACCGCGCTGACCTTGTCGTGCGGGAGGAGCTGCGCCCGTACGTCGGCAATGCCGACTTCCGCGGCCAGCCGGCCCGCGGCGCCGGCATTGTCGCCGGTCAACAGAACCGGCACCCGGCCGGTCAGGGCAGCGAGCTGACCGACGGTCTGCGCGGCACCGGGACGCATCCGGTCGGCGATCCCGAGCACGCCGGCCGGTAAACCGTCGACGGTGACGACGACGGCGGTGCGGCCAACCTCCTGCAACCCCTGCACGACGCCGGCGGTCGCGGCGTCCCGGTGGCTGGCAGCGGCCAGCAGCAGCGGACTGCCGACGGCTACCCGGACGCCCTCGACGACCGCCGTGACGCCGCGGCCGGGCTCGGAAGTGAACTCGGCCGCATCTGGGATCGACAGGCCGCGCTCGTGCGCGGCAGCAACCACGGCCCGCGCCAGCGGATGCTCGCTGGGCCGTTCCGCGGCCGCGGCCCATTGGAGCAGCACACCCTCGGTCGTCGCGCGGTCGCCTAGCACGACGACCTCAGCTACGCGTGGGGTGCCTTCGGTCAGCGTGCCGGTTTTGTCGAAGGCGACGACGCCGGTGTGCCCGAGCTGCTCCATCACCACCGCGGACTTGACCAGCACGCCATGACGGCCCGCATTGGCGATCGCCGACAGCAGCGGTGGCATGGTGGCGAGCACGACCGCGCACGGGGATGCGACGATCATGAAGGTCATCGCTCGCAGCAGGGTCGGCTGCAGGGAGGCGCCAAAGCCGAGCGGGATCACGAACAGACCGAGCGTGGCGATCACGAGGCCGACGGAGTAGCGCTGCTCGACCGTCTCGATGAACAGCTGCATCTTCGCCTTGGTCGCCGAGGCCTCCTCGACGAGGGCGACGATGCGCGCCACGACGGTGTCGGCGGCAGCATGCTCGACCCGGACCCGCAGCGCACCGGTTCCGTTCATGGTGCCAGCGAACACCTCGTCGCCGACCACTTTGGTCACCGGCAGTGGCTCTCCCGTGATCGAGGCCTGGTCGACCTCGCTGGCGCCGTCCTCGACCCGACCGTCGGCGCCGATCCGCTCTCCCGGCCGGACGAGCAGCCGGTCACCAGCGGCCAGCGCCGCCGTCTCGACGATCTCTTCGCTCCCGTCGACCAGCAAGCGGGTGGCCTCGGAGGGCGAGAGCGTGAGCAGGGAGCGCACCGAGTCCTGGGTGCGCTTGGTGGCGACGGCCTCCAGTGCTCCGGAGGTGGAGAAGATGACGATCAGCAGCGCCCCGTCCAACGCCTGGCCGATAGCGGCAGCGGCCAGCGCCGCGACGATCATGAGGAGGTCGACGTCGAGACTCTTCCGCCGCAACGCCTGCAGGGCGACCAGCGACGGCTCCCACCCGCCGGCGGCATAGCAGAGCACAAACAGGGCTCCGTTCACCGCTGCCGGGGCACCGGCGACCCGGGTAAGCAGGGCCAGCAGGAACGCCAGCAGCGACAGGGCGGCCCAGCGCACCTCCGGCAACGCCAGGAACGAGGTGGCGCGACCCGCCCGCGCGGCGATGCCGTGTGGCGCAGGATCACGCGGGCTGGGAAAGGACGACGACTCGGTGGAGGTCATTGGCTCGGTGACCGCCGGATCATCGACGTGGCCGTCGGCCACGCAGGTCGCGGTATGACTCATCCCAGCCCCCGCACCGCGCCGACGACCGGCTTCTTCGGCTGCCGGGACGCGGTCGGCGCCAACAGGTCGCCTACGAGCTGTCGAACACGGACGTCGACCAGCTCGTAGATCATGTGCTGACCGTCCCGCCGCGGATGGACGATCCCGGCCAGCCGCAGCTTGGCGAGGTGCTGGCTCACGGTCGCGACGCCGGCGCCTGCCAGGTCGGCCAGACAGGCCACGTGCGACTCGCCCTGGACCAGGGCGCAGAGAATCTTCAGGCGGGTGGGGTCTCCGAGCAGCCGGAGGCGGCCGGCTACGGCCTCGACGTCGGCTGGGTCGGGCATGACGAAGTCGTCTATATTTGCGTGCATGCGCAGATGCTACACAATGCAAGCTCAGCTCGCGGCAAGCGGTAGCTGTCGGGCCGGGCGAGAATGGCCGGGGGCCATCGGAAGACGGTGCAGCTCGAATCTATCGACTCCGGCCGTGCACAAGCGGGCGCTTCGGCACTGCCTCCTCCGCCCGGCTCGAGCTGGCTGACGGCACCCGGCGAGGGCGGGGCACGCAGATCGACGGCGGTACCCGCCGCATGAGCACGAGCCCGCGCTCTTCAATAGCCTGACCAGTCGGCGCCCGATGGAAGCCGTGCCGACGGTAGAACGAGTATCGATCTGGCGTGCAGACCAGATACACGGTGGCGCCCGCGGCATCGGACTTACTGACAAAGGCGCGGAGCAGCCCTCCCCCGTACCCCGACCCAGCCGGGAGGGCTCCCATGTAGTCGATGCGCCAGCAGTTGGCCGTAGTGGCAGGCATGTCCCGCCGACGCTGCCGATCAAGGAAATACGCCTGGGCGGCGCGGGCAAGGGTGACCAGCATGCGGGCGGCGAAGATGGCGACGTTGACCAGCCACTGGGTCTGCCAACTGGCGCCGATCAGATACAGCACAAGGTGCAGCGGAGCCGCTAGCAGGACGTTACTGACCAACTTGATCCCGAACTCGAAGATTACGGCGACCGCGGTGCCCAACACGCAGCGGGCAAACGCGGACACGCGCTGCGTCGCCGGGAGCGGACCTAGCGAGCCAACGTGCGACCAGAGCAGCACCGCGTGGCGGTCCTGCGACATCAGGCCGCCGGCGACCGAGCGGTAGGCGGTCTGGATGAGCAGCCCGCGGAACAGCCCGACAAAGGTCAGCGCAGCCGCACGTTCGCCGTCGGCGAGCGCCATCGCGAGCACAGCCGTAAGCCGAAGTACCCGCCCCGGTCTCCAGCCCACCTCCGGGTTCTCGACACCCATCCTCCGTTTCTGGAGCAGGGTTGGTCTCAGCTGGGCGCCGGCTGGGCGCGTCTTCGTGACACGAAGCGACCCGGTCCCACCGGCGCAGCGGACCGATCTGGGCCGGCCTGCCCCCGCGCGGACCACCGCCTACGCCCCGGTCGGCGTCCAGGTCGACGGTGGCCAGCATCGAGGCCTCGTCCACCAGCAGCGCGGAGGAGGCGGAGGTGGCCGCCTTGGTCTGACTGGCCTAACGAAGATGCTCTTCCTAGCGGTTTCTCGCAACCAAGAGTGAGGAGATGCTTACGGAGCGTCGCAGACCGCGCCGCCCGTCCGGAGAGTGAGTGCATGACAGCGATGAGCGCACCCGGGCACTCGTGGACTATGCGTGTCGGCAGCGACGCCTCCAACGGGCAGGCCGCTCGCCGGCCCGCCGCGATGCTGGCCGCGTCACTGCTGGTCGGCGCCGTCCTTGCCAGCGCCCTGCCGGCTTCCGGCGGTGGCTCGCTACGGGTCAGCGGCTCAACCACCCTCGCACCGTCGGCTGCCGGCAGCTACATCGTGCGCGCGCTGCCCGGCCAGCTGGCCGAGCTGACCGCCAAGATCCACAGCGTCGGCGGCCACCTCGACCGGTCCATCGGCATCATCGACGCCGCGGTCGCGGGGCTACCGCGCGGCGCAGCGGACCGGCTGCGGGCTGACGGGCGGATAGCTGGCGTCACTGCGGACGCGCCGGTCCGGTTGCTCGAGACGTACTCGTCGGCGCTGCCGACGGGCTATGCGCCGGGCGGCGACGCCAACTCCCTCTACAACATCGAACGCAACCTGGGCATTCGACAGGGCTGGTCCTACGGGATCACCGGGGCGGGCGTCGACGTGGCGCTGCTCGACTCCGGGGTGGCACCCGTGGCCGGCCTGTCCGGCTCAAACAAGGTCCTGCACGGGCCTGACCTGACTCCGGAATCGCAGAATGCCGCGACTGCGCACCTGGACACCTACGGTCACGGCACCCACATGGCCGGCATCATCGCCGGACACGACAGCGGGGTCGCGGTCTCGGCGGACAACTCGACCGACTTCCTCGGAGTGGCCCCGAACGCCCGCATCGTGTCGGTCAAGGTGGCCGACGCCCGCGGGAACACTGACGTGTCGCAGGTCATCGCCGGCATCGACTGGGTGGTGCAGCACGCGCACGACCCCGGCATGAACATCCGGGTCCTGAACCTCTCGTTCGGCACGGATTCGACCCAGAGCTACCAGCTCGACCCGCTCGCCTACGCCGCCGAGGTGGCCTGGCGCAAGGGCATCGTGGTGGTCGCGTCCGCGGGCAACTCCGGAAACGCCTCCGGGCGCCTCACCAACCCGGCGATGGACCCGTTCATTCTGGCGGTCGGTGCCGAGCAAGGTCACGGTGGCGACGACGACTGGGTCGCCACGATCCCGGCCTTCTCCAGCTACGGCGACGGCATCCGCAACCCGGACCTGGTCGTGCCGGGCGTGCATGTCCAGAGCCTGCGGGTCCCCGGGTCCTACGTCGACTCGCAGTTCGCGGCTACCGGGGCGATCTCCAACCGGTACTTCCGGGGCAGCGGCACCTCGCAAGCTGCGGCCATGCTCTCCGGCACGGCAGCACTGGTGCTCTCCTACCGTCCCGGTCTCACCCCTGACCAGGTCAAGTACCTGTTCACCTCGACCGCGGCACCATTGCCGTCAGCGGACAAGAGGGCGCAGGGGCACGGGCGACTCAACCTGAGCGCACTGGCCAGTGCCGTCCAGAACGGTGTCGGCCCCTCCATTCAGCCATTCGTGCCCTCCACCGGCACCGGCTCACTCGACGCAGCCCGCGGCAGCCACCACCAGGTGCTCAACGACGTGCCGCTCAGCGGTGAGCAGGACCTGATGGGGCAGCCGTTCAACGCTGCGTCCGTGGCGGCAGCCGAGCTGGCCGGCTCGTCGTGGGCCGGCGGCCTCTGGAACGGGTCGGCCTGGGCCGGTAACGCCTGGGCCGGTAACGCCTGGGCCGGGTCGGCCTGGGCCGGCAGCTCGTGGGCCGGCAGCTCATGGGCGGGCTCAAGCTGGGCCACCGGGTCCTGGACCGGCTCTGCGTGGGCTGGCAGCAGCTGGGCGGGGTCGGCCTGGGCAGGCTCGTCCTGGGCGGGCTCGGGCTGGGCGGGCTCGGGCTGGGCGGACGACAGCTACTCGTAGTCTGTCGCCTTCAGCCTGACTGGGCACGCCGGCCGATCTTCGTGTCGGCATCCCGCCACCAGCGGACTTGGCGACGCAACACCGTTGCAGGGGGGCAGGAGGCGAGTCACGTGCGCGAGCACGGCGGCACGCGCACACCGAGATCGATCGTTACAAGGGACACAGTGCCAGCACTCCAACGCCCGCACCGGAGTAGGGCACTAGGTGCGTTAGCTGCAGATGGCAACCAAAGCGGACCCCTCGTCCTCAGTCACAGACGCCCTGCCGGACGCGCACGTAGGCCGCCAGTCCCAGCACGAACAAAGCCCACCAGGCGAGCTCCGGCACGGCCAAAGGCCAACGGGGGTTGGCCAGAAGCACCAGCCCGATTCCGGTCAGGCACAGTGCCGCCTCGTGCCGGGCTCGAGCCCGAGCAGCATGCGCCACCACGCCCAGGACGGCGAAGCCCAGCAGGTCGCCGAGGATGCCGCGGGCGAGATAGGCGGAGCCGCCGAGGAGGTACGCCCCGCTCGACACGGCCGCGGCTGCGAGCGTCGTCCCCACCTCGGCAGAGGACAGAGCGAACCGCCGCGTAGTGAGCCGCTTGGCAGCCGAGGACGATTGGCGAGGCGGCACCAGCCGCCCCTACCCCGGACCGTCCGCGTCAACAGTCAGTCGCACGGACGGACAAGGGGGAACAGCCAGTGCCACTTCTCCGGCACCCCCGTCAGGGAGGTAAAAGATGACCTACGGAACGACCGTCACCACCAGGTTGAGCCTCGACGACGCAGTGGCGCGGACACGGGTTGCGCTTGCTGACCGGGGCTTCGGGGTGTTGAGCGAGATCGACGTGCAGGCGACCTTGAAGGGGAAGCTCGACCTGGACATTGAGCCCTACCTGATGCTGGGCGCCTGCACCCCGCAGCTGGCGCAGCGGGCCCTGGACGTCGAGCGCGACATCGGCTTGCTGCTGCCGGGCAACGTCGTCGTCCGACGAGACGGCGACCGGACGCTGGTGCAGGCCCTCGACCCACAGGTCATGAGTCAGCCTGCCCGGGCTACCAGCTCTGCAGCCGGTCGCTGACGAGGCGACCCGTCGGCTCAAGGCGGCCCTCGACGCGGTCGCCGATGGGTGAGCGCGGTCCCGAACGTCGGGGTCAGTTGGGCCGGAACGCCCTCCACGCAGTCTGTGGTCAAACTGGGGTCAAGATCGTTGGGTGGGTCGGAAATGACAAAGGCCCAGGTCGCTGACCTGGGCCTTTGCTCGTAGCCCCGACCGGATTCGAACCGGCGCTACCGCCTTGAGAGGGCGGCGTCCTGGGCCGCTAGACAACGGGGCCATGCGAAAGCGGACGTGCAAAACGCGTGCGTCTGAGCTGGGGTACCTGGACTCGAACCAAGACTAACTGAACCAGAATCAGTCGGGCTGCCAATTACCCCATACCCCAGGGGGCTTGACCGCCGGCCCGTGGTCAGGTCGGCGCTCGACGCCGTGAGGGAGCCTACCCGACGCCGGCCGCCCTGATGCGGCGCAGGGAGCGGTCCCTGCCCACCATGGCCATCGAGTCGAAGATCGGCAGCCCGACCCGACGGCCGGTGACGGCGACGTAGAGCGGGGTGAAGGCGACTTTCGGCTTGAGGCCCAGCCCCTCGACCAGCGCGGCACGCAGCGCCGCCTCGATGGCGCCGGCCGTCCACTCGGTGAGGCCTTGCAGTGCGTCGGCCGCGGCAGCCAGCTGATGTGCCGTCCCCTCGACGAAGGTCTTCGCGGCGTCGGCCTCGTCGAGGACGAACCGGTCGTCGTCGACGAAGAGAAAGCCGAGCAGGCCCACCGCGTCGGTCAGCCGCCGTATCCGCGTCTGCAGCAGGGGTACGGCGTCGACCAGCGCTGCCGCCTGCTCCGCGGTGGTCGGCGTATCGACGAGCCCGGCCTGCTGCAGGAACGGCAGCACCCGCGCGGTGAGGTCCTCGACGCCGAGCTCGCGGATCTTGTCGCCGTTGATGGCCTCGAGCTTCTTCAGGTCGAACCGGGCCGGGTTGTGCGACACCCGGTCGAGCCGGAACGCCGACACCAGCTCGTCGAGGGTGAACAGGTCGTGGTCGGCGTCGAGAGACCACCCGAGCAGGGCGAGGTAGTTGACCATCGCCTCGGGCGTGAACCCCTCGCGCCGGTAGTAGGCCAGCGACACCTCGCCGTGGCGCTTCGACAGTGGCTTGCTGTCCGCCCCGGTGATCAGCGGCAGATGCCCGAACTGCGGGACGTCCTGCGGCGCAACCCCCATCGCGGCGTAGAGGGCGAGCTGCCGCGGCACCGAGGAGAGCAGGTCCTCGCCGCGGATGATGTGGGTGATCTTCATGAGTACGTCGTCCACGCTCGCCGCGAGCATGTAGAGCGGGTGGCCACCACCGCGGGTGAGCGCGAAGTCGGAAATCGTCGAATGGTCGACGGTGACTTCGCCGCGGACCAGGTCCGTGAACGTGGTCTCCCCCGGCGGCATGCGGAACCGCAGCACCGGCCGTCGGTCCTCGGCCTGGAACGCCGCCAGCTGGTCGGGTGTCAGCTCACGGCAGTGGCCGTCGTACCCCGGAGGGCGGTGCGCGGCGGCCGCCCTTTCGCGGACCTCCTCCTGGGTGCAGTAGCAGGGGTAGACGGCGCCCTGCTCCTGCAGCTGGGCGGCCACCCTCGCATAGATCTCCAACCGCTCGCTCTGCCGGTAGGGCGCGTGGGGACCGCCCTTCTCCGGCCCTTCGTCCCAGTCGAGGGCGAGCCACCGCAGGACGTCGAGGGCAGCGGAGTAGGACTCGTCGGTCACCCGAGAGCGGTCGGTGTCCTCGACCCGGAAGACGAACGAGCCGCCCTGACCGCGGGCGAACGCCCAGTTGTAGAGGGCGGTGCGCACGTTTCCGACATGCAGGTCACCGCTGGGGGCCGGCGCGAACCGGACCCGCACCGGCCGGTCAGCCACGGGCCACGACGGGGTTGGTCAGCGTGCCGATGCCCTGCACGCTGACCGCCACCGTCTGGCCGGCGGTCATCGGGCCGATGCCAGCCGGCGTACCGGTCAGGATCACGTCGCCGGGCAGCAACGTCATCACGGCGCTGATGAAGGCTATGAGAGCCGGTACGTCGTGCAGCAGCAGGGAGGTGCGGGCGTCCTGCCGCACCTCGCCGTCCAGCGTGGTCCGGATCTCCAGGTCGGCCGGGTCGAGCTCGGTCTCCACCCAGGGACCGAGCGGGCAGAACGAGTCGTAGCCCTTCCCGCGCGTCCACTGCCCGTCGGCGAGCTGCATGTCGCGGGCGGTCACGTCGTTGGCGCAGGTGTAGCCCAGGACGACATCGAGGGCACTGGCCGCAGGAACGTCGCGGCACAGCCGCCCGATGACGACGGCCAGCTCGCCCTCGTAGTCGACCCGCTCCGAACTAGCCGGCCGGGCGATCGGGTCGCCCGGGCCGACCACCGATGTCGACGGCTTGAGGAACATCACCGGCGAGGACGGCGCCTCGCTCCCCATCTCGTGGGCGTGGTCGGCGTAGTTCTTGCCGATACAGACGATCTTGCTCGGTAGGACCGGTGCCAGCAGCCGGACCGCTCCCAGCCGGTGTCGCTCGCCGGTGAAGGCGAACGGCGCGAACGGGTGCCCGGCGATGGCGGCCACCTCGACGTCGGGACCCGGCGGCCCCTCGCCTGCTCGACCTCCGACAACCGACCCCTCGACGATCCCGAAGCTGACCTCGCCGGCGACGGCGTAACGGGCGATGCGCACGCCGCCGAGGCTATCGCCCCGCCGACGGCAGACGGGGTCCGATCAGCCGAAGGCGCCCCGGTGGTCGCGGACGAACGCCTCCAGCGAACGAGCCGGGGAGCCGGTCGCCTTCTCGACCTCGTCGCTCACCTCGGCCGCGCTCCCCTCCCGGTAGATCTCGCTCAGCCCGGCCATGGCGTTGGCGAGCCAGTCGTCCATGCCGCCGGCGACCATGGCCTGACGGGCCTGCTCCACAGGCACGTCGACGTGTCGCACCTCCCGCCCGAGGACGCGGGAGAAGGTGGCGGCCACCTCGTCGAAGGTGAGCGCTGCCGGCCCGGTGACCGGGTAGACGGCTCCCTCGTGCCCCTCGGAGGTCAGCACGTGCGCCGCGACCGCAGCGACGTCGCGCGCGTCGACATGGGCGGCAGCACCGTCGCCGGCCGACTGGAAGAGCGCGCCCTGCTCCTGGATCGTCGAGGCGCTCAACAGCAGGTTCTGCATGAAGAAGTTGGGTGCCAGCACGGTGTAGGGCAGCCCGGAGGCCTTGAGGTGGTCCACCACCTCGGCATGGTTGCGGCCGATCACCTCCCCGTCGGCGCGGAAGCCGATGGAGGCCAGCTTCACGACGTGCGGCCGCCCGGAGGCCGCCGCCGCGTCGATCAACGACTTCTCCAGCGCCGGCTGGTCGGGGCTCGGCGGCGACAGCAGGAAGACCCGGTCGACCCCGGCCAGCGCCGCCCGCAGCGTCTCGGGCCGGGCGAGGTCGCCGACCGCGACCTCGGCGTCATAGCCCTTGAGGACGTCGGCCTTCTCCGGGGTCCGCACCAGCGCCCGGACCGGTGTGCCGGCCAGGTCCAGCTGGGCGAGAAGGTGCCCACCCACCGTCCCGGTGGCCCCGGTCACGAGGATCACGGCCGCGCATCCGCGGTGGCCGCCTGCTCGGTCCAGCACCGGACGATGTCGCGAACCGAGAGCATCCCGATCACGTTGTGACGTTCGATCACCACGAGGTGCCGGAAGCCGCCGTTGGTCATCGCTGTCGCCGCCTGCTCGAGGGTCCAGTCGGGCGAGGCGAAGACGAGGTCGCGGGTCAGGTGTCCCCCGACCTGCTCGGCGTCGGGGTCGGCGCCGGCGGCGAGAGAGTCGAGGATGTCGCGCTCGGTGAGGATCCCGATACCGGAGGAGTCGGGGTCCATGACAACGGCAGCACCGACGTGGCGCTTGGACATCTCCCGCGCGGCGGCGCGCAGCGTGTGCGCCGGCCCGATCGAGAGAACCGTCTTACTCATGCCGTCGCGCACCTGCATGGCGGCTCCTTCCGGTGTCGCCGCAATCTAGGCCCTCGGCAAGCTCGCCGTCTCACCGCTCGGGCCTCCCGCCGTGATCAGTCGCGGACGTGCTCGACCCAGTCTTTGTAGCGGTCCAGCTCGCCGTGGGTCGCCTGGTGGAACAGGTCGAGGATGTGCCTGGTCACCGGCCCCGGCTTGCCGGTGCCGACCGACCTGTCGTCGACCTCCACGATCGGCACCATCTCGGCAGCGGTCCCGGTGAAGAAGGCCTCGTCGGCGAGGTACATGTCGGTGCGCACGATGTGCTCCTCGCGCACGGCGTACCCCTCGTCGGCAGCGATCTGCATCACCGACGCGCGGGTGATCCCGCCCAGCGGCCCGTCGGTGAGCGGCGGGGTGATCAGTGTCTTGTCCCGGACGATGAAGACGTTCTCCCCCGACCCGTCGGCGATGTGGCCGTTGGCCGAGGTGAGGATCGCCTCGTCGTAGCCGGCCTTGAGGGCTGCCACCTTGGCCAGGGAGGAGTTGAGGTACTGGCCACTGGCCTTCGCCGCCGGCGGGATGATGTTGGCGTCGTTGCGGCGCCAGTTGCTGATGACCGCACGAACCCCGGTGTTGGCCGCCTCGTCGCCGAGGTACGCGCCCCACGGCCAGACCGCGATCGAGATCTCCACCGTGCTGGGCAGCGGGTTGAGGCCCATCTCGCCGTACCCGAGGTAGACCAGCGGGCGGATGTAGCAGGACTCGACGTCGTTGACCGCGACGGTCTCCTTGGTCGCCGCCACGATCTCCTCGGCGCTGAACGCCGGCTCCATCAGGTAGACCTTCGCCGACCGGTAGAGCCGGGCGATGTGGTCGGTCAGGCGGAAGACCGCCGGGCCGCGGGAGGTGTGGTAGGCGCGGATGCCCTCGAAGACGCCCCAGCCGTAGTGCAGGGTCGGGTTGAGGAAGTGGATGGTGGCGTCGTCCCAGTCGACGAATGTGCCGTTCATCCAGATCTTCTTGGTGGGCGTGATCGGCATGGTCGGGCTCCCGTTCCCTTTCGTACGGCGGGTCAGCCGGCTGCGCGCGCCGCCAGCTGGTCGCCGATGTCTGCTGTCGAGTGAATCACGCCACCGGACCGCCGGGACGGTCCTTCCGCGAGCCACGAGGCCACCGCGCCCTCCACCGCGGCTGCCGCCTGCACGTGGCCCAGGTGCTCCAGCAGCATGGCCACCGACGCGACGGTCGCCGTCGGGTCGGCCCGGCCCTGGCCGGCGATGTCGGGAGCGCTGCCGTGCACCGGCTCGAACATCGAAGGGTTGGCCCGGCTGACGTCGAGGTTGCCGCTGGCCGCCAGCCCGATTCCGCCGGCGATGGCCGCCCCGAGGTCGGTGATGATGTCGCCGAACAGGTTGTCGGTGACGATGACGTCGAAGCGCTGCGGTTGCTCGACGAGGTAGAGGCACGCGGCGTCGACATGGCAGTAGTCGACGCTGACGTCGGGGAACTCCGGCGCCACCGCGTCGACCGTGCGCGACCACAGGTCGCCGGCGAAGGTCAGCACGTTGGTCTTGTGGACCAGCGTCAGCTTGTGGCGGGGTCGGGCGGAGGCACGCCCGAAGGCGTCGCGCACCACGCGCTCCACGCCGTAGCGGGTGTTGAGGCTGACCTCGGTCGCTACCTCGTGCGGGGTGCGCGCGCGGAGCTGGCCGCCGGCGCCGGCGTACGGGCCCTCGGTCCCTTCGCGCACGACGACCAGGTCGATCTGGGCCGGGCCGGAGCGGGCCAGCGGTCCCTCCACGCCCGGGTAGAGGCGGACCGGGCGCAGGTTGACGTGATGGTCGAGGGCGAAGCGGAGCTTGAGCAGCAGCCCGCGCTCGAGCACACCCGGCGGAACGCTCGGGTCGCCGACCGCGCCGAGCAGGATCGCGTCGTGCCGGCGCAGCTCCTCGAGCACCGGGTCGGGCAGGGTCTCACCGGTCCGGTGCCAGCGGGCGGCGCCGAGGTCGTACTCGGTGGTCTCGACCTTGACCCCGTGCGCGCCGCCGACGGCATGCAGGACCTTCAGCCCCTCCGCGACCACTTCGGGGCCGATGCCGTCGCCGGCGACCACCGCCAGCCGGATGCCGCTCACGGCTTGTCCGTACGCCGCGCCACCGCGGTCCCGCCGACCACCTTGTTGACCGCGTGCAGGAACGCCCGGGCGCTGGCCTCCACGACATCGGTGGACACCCCGCGGGCGCTCACCCGCTGGCCGGCCACCTCGACCTGGACGGAGACGTCGCCGATGGCGTCGGCGCCGGGGGTGATCGCAGCCACCTGGAAGGCGATCAGCTCGGCGTGGACGCCGGCCGCCTTGGCGACGGCGGCACAGGCGGCGTCGATCATGCCGTCGCCGGAGCCGTCGGCCTCGGAGGCCTCCTCCCCGCGGCTGAGTCGCACGGTGGCCCGTGGCGGGGTGTCCGTGCCGCCGGCCACGGCCATCCACTCGAAGCTCCACATCAGCCCGTCGTCGGCACCGCCGGACTCCTCGGTCCCCAGGGCCACCAGGTCGCCGTCGGTGAGTGAGATCTTGCGGTCGGCCATGTCCTTGAAGCGGGCGAAGGCGCGATCGAGCGCCGGGCCTTCCAGCCGCAGCCCGAGCGAGGACAGCGCGTCGACGAAGGCGTGCCGTCCCGAGTGCTTGCCGAGCACGATCTTGTTGCCGGCCAGCCCGATGTCCTCCGGGTTCATGATCTCGTACGTCGTCCGCTCCATCAGCACACCGTGCTGGTGGATGCCGCTCTCGTGGCTGAACGCGTTGGCCCCGATCACCGCCTTGTTGGGCTGCACCAGGTAGCCAGAGAGCATCGAGACCAGCCGTGACGTCCGAGCGATCTCGCGGGTGTCGATCCCGGTGGACAGCCCCAGGGTGGGCGCGTGCGTGCGCAGCGCCATCACCACCTCCTCCAGCGCCGCGTTGCCGGCCCGCTCGCCGATGCCGTTGACGCAGACCTCGACCTGCCGGACACCGGCCCGGATGGCGGCCAGGGAGTTGGCGGTGGCCAGCCCCAGGTCGTTGTGACAGTGCACCGACCAGGTGACCTTGTCCCCGCCGGGGACACTCGCGCGCAGCGAGTCGAGGATCGCAACGAACTCCTGCGGCAGCACGAAGCCGACGGTGTCGGGCACGTTGATGGTGGTCGCACCGTTCTCGACAGCGGCGCTGATGACCTCGATCAGGTAGTCGAGCTCGGTGCGGGTGGCGTCCTCGGGCGAGAACTCCACATCGGTGGTCAGGCTGCTCGCGTGCGCCACCGCTCGAACCGTCTCCTCGAGCACCTGCTCCTTGCTCATGCGCAGCTTCTTGTCCCGGTGCACCGGAGAGGTCGAGATGAACACGTGCAGCCGGGCCTGCTCAGCGGCCTTGATGGCTTCGAATGCGCGGTCGATGTCCTCCGGCCGGGTTCGGCACAGCGCGGCGATGGTCGAGCCCTTGACCGTGTTGGCGATCATCTCGACGCCCTCGAAGTCACCGGGGCTGGCGGCCGGGAAGCCGGCCTCGATCACGTCGACGCCGAGGCGGGCCAGCTGCTCGGCGATCTCGAGCTTCTCGTGCACCGACAGCGCGATACCCGGCGCCTGCTCGCCGTCGCGAAGGGTGGTGTCGAGGACGGTGACCCGGTCGGGGTCGGCCGTCGGGGTCGCAGTCTGGGTCTGCTGGTCTGTCACGGGAGAACGCTCCTGCTGGTGTCGTCGTACGACGTGGGGCCAGCGCCTTGCACCCGCGACGGGGGGCCGGCCTGGTCAGGCCCCGCCGCGGCAGGTGAGAAGCAGGAGCTGCGTGTGCACCTGCACACCGTACTAACTCCGCGCCGAAGCGAGAAACTGCTCGACCGCTGTCCGGAACTCCTCGGGCCGGTCGACCCACGGGAAATGCCCAGCGCCGGCCAGCTCGACCCGGGTCGAGGTCGGGAACTGAGCAGCGACCTGCTCCGCACAGTAGGGGCCCATCATCCCGTCCAGCTCGCCCGACAGCACCAGGACCGGGGCACGCAGGTGCGCGCAGGCCTCCCGCAGCGCCTGCATCTCCTCCTCCGGCACCTTGCCGAACCGCAGCATCGCCCGCGGGCTGACCTGCCCGTCAGCGCTGGCCGCGTGCTCCTGGGTGCGCGCGTTCCACTCGCCGTACCAGAACGGGCGCATCTCCCGCTCCAGGGCGTTGCGGACGACGGCCGGGGCGTCCGCCATCGCCGCCTCGGCGGCCGCCGCGTCGGCGAACCACGGCTCGCCGGTACGCCGGGCCCGCACCTGCGCCGCATCGGCCAGCTCCTCCGGGCCGTTGCGGGTGCGGGTGGTCACCAGAACGAGGTGGTCGATCCGCTCGGGGTGCTGGGCGGCATAGGCCTGCCCGACCATGCCGCCGGCCGAGTGCCCCAGCAGGTCGAGCGACTCGAGGCCGAGATGCTCGCGCAGTGACTCGACGTCGGCCGGCAGCCGGTCGAAGCGGTAGGACGAGGGGTCGCTCGGCATCTCCGACAGGCCGGTGCCACGCTGGTCGAGCTGGACCAGGGTGCGGCTGGCGGACAGGCCCCCGAGATCCTCGAGGTAGGCGGATGCCCGGCCGGGACCGCCGGGCAGGCAGACCAGCGGCGGCCCTTCCCCGAGGACGTGGTAGGCCAGCCGCAGCCCGTCCGCACCGGTGAGGGTCTCGGTCCGCCGCTCGACGTCACGCGTCACCGGGTGCTCACCCCGCGACGAGGTCGACCGAACGGGCCGAGTGAGCCCCGATGATGGCGGCGATCTCGGCCAGGACGTCGGCCGGCACGAGCGTGTCGACGGTGAGCGCCATCAGCGCCTCGCCGCCTTGGGCACGGCGGGCCACCTGCATGCCGGCGATGTTGGCGCCGACGTCGCCGAGCATGGCGCCGACCGCGCCGACGATGCCGGGCCGGTCGTCGTAGGTGAAGAACAGGAGGTGCTCGACCGGGACGACCTCGATGTCGAAGCCGTCGACCTCGGTGATCTTCTCGACCTGGCGGGTGCCGGTCAGCGTCCCGGAGACCGAGACCTGCTGGCCGGTGGGCAGCGTGCCCCGCACCGTCACGAGGTTGCGGTAGTCGGGGCTGTCCGCCGAGGTGGCCAACCGCAGCTCGACGCCGCGCTCCTTCGCCAGCAGCGGCGCGTTGACGAAGGTGACCGCCTCCTCGACCACGTCGGCGAACACCCCCTTCAGTGCCGCCAGCTGGAGCACCGACACGTCGTACGCCGCGATCTCGCCGCGGATCTCGACGTCGATCGTCGCGGCGACCCCGCCGGCCAGCGCGGTGAAGACCCGGCCGAGCTTCTCGACGAGCGGCAGGGCCGGCCGCAGCTCTTCGGCGACCAGACCACCCGCCTGCACGTTGACCGCGTCGGGGACGAACTCGCCGAGCAGGGCCAGCCGGACACTGCGGGCGACGGCGAGCCCCGCCTTGTCCTGCGCCTCGACGGTGCTGGCGCCCAGGTGCGGCGTGACGACCACCGAGTCGAAGCCGAACAGCGGGCTGTCGGTTGTCGGCTCGGTGGCGAACACGTCGATGCCGGCGCCGGCGACGCGCCCCTCCTTGATGGCCTGCGCAAGCGCGTGCTCGTCGACCAGGCCGCCGCGGGCGGCGTTGACGATGCGTACGCCGGGCTTGACCAGTGCCAGCTCGCGCTCGCCGATCAGGCCGACCGTCTCCGGCGTCTTCGGCAGGTGGATGGAGATGAAGTCGCTCTGCTGCAGCAGCTCGTCCAGCGAGACCAGCCGGACCCCGATCTGCGCCGCCCGGGCAGCCGGGACATAGGGGTCGTAGGCGAGCAGCCGCACGCCGAAGGCCGACATCCGCTGCGCGAACAGCACCCCGATGCGGCCGAGGCCGACCACCCCGAGGGTCTTGTCGGCGATCTCGACGCCGGTGAACTGCGAGCGCTGCCACTGACCCGACTTGAGCGAGGCGTTGGCCGCCGGGATGTGCCGGGCGGTCGCGAGCAGCAACGCGACGGCGTGCTCCGCAGCAGTGACGATGTTGGAGGTCGGGGCGTTGACGACCATGACGCCGCGGGCCGTCGCGGCGGCGACGTCGACGTTGTCCAGCCCGATCCCGGCACGGGCGACGACCTTCAGCCGCCGACCGGCAGCCAGCGCCTCGGCGTCGATCGTCGTGGCACTGCGCACGATGACGGCGTCGGCGTCGGCCAGCGCGGCCAGCAGGGCCGGCCGGTCGGTGCCGTCGACCTGTCGCAGCTCGAACTCGGCAGCGAGGACCTCGAGGCTGGCCGGGGACAGCTCCTCGGCGACCAGGACCACGGGGGTTGCCATGGGCGGCAATCTACCGGCGGCCCGCGGTCAGCCCTCCTGCAGCCAGGAGAACAGCGGCCGCAGCTTGGCGCCCACCGTCTCGATGGGGTGGTTGGCGCCTTCCTCGGCGTACTTGGTGAACTGCGGGCGGCCGGCGTCGTCCTCGGCCACCCACTCGCGGGCGAAGGTGCCGTCCTTGATCTCGCCGAGGATCCGCTTCATCTCGGCCTTGGTCTCGGCGTTGATGACCCGTGGGCCCCGGGTGTAGTCGCCGTACTCGGCGGTGTCGGAGATGGAGTAGCGCATGCCGGCGATGCCGCCCTCGTACATCAGGTCGACGATCAGCTTCAGCTCGTGCAGGCACTCGAAATAGGCGATCTCCGGGGCGTAGCCGGCCTCGGTCAGCGTCTCGAAGCCGGCCTGCACCAGCGCGGTGGCGCCGCCGCAGAGCACGGCCTGCTCGCCGAACAGGTCGGTCTCGGTCTCCTCGGTGAAGGTCGTCGACAGCACGCCGGCCCGGGTCCCGCCGATGCCCTTGGCGTAGGACAGCGCCAGCTCCAGCGCCTGCCCGCTCGCGTCCTGCTCGACGGCGACCAGGCATGGCACGCCCCTGCCGTCGACGAACTGCCGACGCACCAGGTGGCCTGGGCCCTTGGGCGCGACCATGGCGACATCGACGCCGGCCGGCGGCTTGATCAGGTCGAAGCGGATGTTGAAGCCGTGCCCGAAGAACAGGGCGTCGCCGTCGGTCAGGTTGGGCTCGATCGCCTCGGCGTAGAGCTTGCGCTGGGCGGTATCCGGCGCCAGCACCATGACCAGGTCAGCCTCGGCGCAGGCGTCGTACGGCGAGAGCACCCGCAGGCCCTCGTTCTCCGCCTTCTGCCGGCTCTTGGAGCCCGCCGGCAGACCTACTCGGACGTCGGCGCCGGAGTCGCGCAGCGACAGGGCGTGCGCATGGCCCTGGCTGCCGTAGCCGAGCACCGCGACCTTGCGGGCACGGACCAGGTCGAGGTCGGCGTCGTCGTCGTAGTAGATGTCGGTCATGCGGTGTTGTCTCCTCCGTGCGAAAAGGGCGAGCCTGGAACGGCTAGGCGGGTCGGTCGATGCTGCGCAGCGAGCGGTCGGTGATCGAGCGGGTACCGCGGCCGACGGCCACCATGCCCGACTGGACCAGCTCCTTGATGCCGAAGGGCTCCAGCACCCGGATCAGCGCGGCGATCTTGTCCACGTTGCCGGTCGCCTCGATCGTCACCGCGTCGGTGGCGACGTCGACCACCTTGGCCCGGAACAGCTGCACCGTCTCCAGCACGTGCGAGCGGGTGGCCAGGTCGGCCCTGACCTTGACCAGCAGCAGCTCGCGCTCGACGGCAGCGGCCGGCTCGAGCTCCACGATCTTGATCACGTTGATCAACTTGTTGAGCTGCTTGGTCACCTGCTCGAGCGGCAGGTCCTCGACGTTGACGACGATCGTCATCCGGCTGATGTCGTCGTGCTCGGTCGGGCCGACGGCAAGAGAGTCGATGTTGAACCCGCGCCGGGAGAACAGGCTGGCCACCCGGGCCAGCACGCCCGGCTTGTTCTCCACCAGGACCGAGAGCGTGTGGCGGCTCATGCGGTGCCCGTCTCGGCGCCGGTCTCGGCCATCTCGTCGTCCCACTCGGGGGCGGTGTCGCGGGCGACCTGGATGTCGTCGTTGCTCGCGCCGGCGGCCACCATCGGCCAGACCATCGCGTCCTCGCCCACGACGAAGTCGATGACCACTGGCGCGTCGTCGATGGCCATCGCCTTCTCGATCGTGGCGTCCACGTCGCCGGCGGTGTCACACCGCAAGCCGACGCAGCCCATCGCCTCGGCCAGCTTGACGAAGTCGGGCACCCGCCGCGGCTGCTCGCCGCGCTTGTGCAGGTCGGTGTTCGAGTAACGCCCGTCGTAGAACAGGGTCTGCCACTGCCGCACCATGCCGAGCGCGCCGTTGTTGATGATCGCTACCTTGATCGGGATGCCCTCGAGCGCGCAGGTGACCAGCTCCTGGTTGGTCATCTGGAAGCAGCCGTCGCCGTCGATCGCCCACACCGTCGCCTCGGGACGGCCAACCTTGGCACCCATCGCGGCCGGTACGGCGTACCCCATAGTGCCGAGCCCCCCGGAGTTGAGCCACGTATATGGCTGCTCGTAGGAGATGAACTGCGACGCCCACATCTGATGCTGCCCGACGCCGGCGACGTAGAGGGCGTCCGGTCCGGCGATGGCGCCGATGCGCGAGATCACGTACTGCGGCGCCAGCGCGCCGTCCGGTGGCTCGTCGTAGCCCAGCGGGTAGCGGGTCCGGCACCTGTCCAGGCTGGCCCACCAGCCGCTGATGTCGGCGCGGCGGCCGGCGGCGTACTCCGCCTGGACTGCCACGACGAGGTCGGCCAGCACCTCGCGGGCGTCGCCCACGATCGGTACGTCGGCCACCCGGTTCTTCGAGATCTCGGCCGGGTCGATGTCGGCGTGGATGACCGTCGCCTCGGGCGCGAAGGTGGACAGCTTGCCGGTGACCCGGTCGTCGAACCGGGCGCCGAGGCAGATCAGCAGGTCGGACTTCTGCAGCGCGGTCACCGCCGAGACCGAGCCGTGCATGCCGGGCATCCCGACGTGCTGGGGGTGGCTGTCGGGGAACACCCCCCGGGCCATCAGGGTGGTGACCACCGGGATGCCGGTGAGGTCGGCCAGCACGCGCAGCTCGGCGGCCGCCCGGGCCTTGAGGACACCACCGCCGACGTAGAGCACCGGCTTGCGGGCAGCCGCGATGAGCCGGGCCGCCTCGCGGACCTGCTTGGCGTGCGGCCTGGTCGTCGGGTGGTAGCCGGGCAGGTCGAGGCTGGCCGGCCAGGTGAACTCGGTCATCGCCTGGAGGATGTCCTTGGGCAGGTCGACCAGTACCGGCCCGGGGCGTCCGGTCGAGGCGATGTGAAAGGCCTCCGCGATCGTGCGCGGGATGTCCTCGGCCCGGGTGACCAGGAAGTTGTGCTTGGTGATCGGCATCGTGATGCCGCAGATGTCGGCTTCCTGGAAGGCGTCGGTGCCGATGGCCGGGCGCGGCACCTGGCCGGTGATGGCCACCAGCGCTACCGAGTCCATGTAGGCGTCGGCGATCGGCGTCACCAGGTTGGTCGCGCCGGGGCCCGACGTCGCCATGCAGACCCCGACCTTGCCGGTCGCCTGGGCGTAGCCGGTAGCGGCGTGGCCGGCGCCCTGCTCGTGGCGGACGAGCACATGCCGCACCGAGGTGGAGTCGAACAGCGGGTCGTACGCCGGCAGGATCGCGCCGCCGGGGATGCCGAAGACGACCTCGGCGCCGACATGTTCCAGCGAGCGGACGAGGGACTGGGCGCCGGTGATAGGTGCGGACATCTCGACTTCCTGGTGCAGGGGCTGGCGGGCAACAAAAAACCCCTCGTGCCAAGGGCACTGAGGGGTCGCGCGCTGGCTGGGACTTCAGCCGGCGCGCGTGCGGAGTACTACGAGGCGAGAGTTGTGCACCGCTCCACAGTGCCGGATGCCACGGCGATCGTCAAACGTCGGCGATCGTCAAGCGTCGGCTCACCCGCAGACGGCGCCCTGGGCAGCCGACCCGACCAGCTTGGCGTACTTGGCCAGCGCGCCGGTCTCGTAGCGCGGCGGCAGCGGCTTCCAGTCGGGGCGGCGCCGCTCGAGCTCGGCCGGGTCGACCTGCAGGTCCAGGCGCCTGGCCGGGACGTCGAGCAGGATCCGGTCCCCCTCCGCGACCAGCGCGATCGGCCCGCCGTACGCCGCCTCGGGTGCGACGTGGCCGACGCACAGGCCGAACGTCGCTCCGGAGAACCGGCCGTCGGTGAGCAGGGCGACGTCCGAGCCGAGCCCGGCGCCCTTGATCGCGGCCGTGACGGCCAGCATCTCGCGCATGCCGGGACCGCCCTTGGGGCCCTCCCAGCGGATGACCACGACGTCGCCGGCGGAGACCCGTCCCTCGGTGACGGCGGCCATCGCGTCGGCCTCGCCGTCGAAGACGCGGGCCGGGCCCTCGAAGACCAGCGAGTCCATGCCGGCCGACTTCACGACCGCACCGTCGGGAGCCAGCGAGCCGCGCAGGATCGCGATGCCGCCGGTGGCGTGGATCGGGTTGTCCAGGGAGTGCATCACCTTGCCGTCGGGCTCGCCGGGCTCGAGGTCGGAGAGGTTCTCGGCCAGCGTCCGGCCGGTCACGGTCATCGCGTCCCCGTGCATCAAACCGGCCTCGAGCAGGTGCCGCATGACCACCGGGACGCCGCCGACCTTGTCGAGGTCGGTCATGAAGTAGCGGCCGAACGGCTTGACGTCGCCCAGGTGCGGGACCTTGCGGCCGATCCGGTCGAAGTCGTCGAGGTCGAGGCCGACCTTGGCCTCGTGGGCGATCGCCATCAGGTGCAGGACGGCGTTGGTCGAGCCCCCGAGTGCCATCACGACGGCTATCGCGTTCTCGAACGCGTCGCGGGTCAGGATCGTGCGTGCGTTGAGCCCGAGGTCGAGCAGCCGTACGACGGCCTCACCGGAGTCCTCCGCGATCATGTCCCGGCGCTCGTCGACGGCCGGGGCGCTGGCGCTCCCAGGGAGCGCCAGTCCAAGCGCCTCGGCCGCGGCGGCCATGGTGTTGGCCGTGTAGATGCCGCCGCAGGAGCCTTCGGTCGGGCAGGCCGCGCGCTCGATCTCACCGAGCCGGTCTCGGCTGATCTTGCCGGCAGCACAGGCCCCGACGGCCTCGAAGACGTCCTGGATGCTGACCGCTGTGCCGTCGGCGAGGCGCCCAGGCAGGATCGAGCCGCCGTAGACGAACACCGCGGGCAGGTCCATCCGGGCTGCCGCCATCAGCATGCCCGGCAGCGACTTGTCACAGCCCGCGAGCAGGACCATCGCGTCCATCCGCTCGGCGTGCACCATCAGCTCGACCGAGTCGGCGATCAGCTCCCTGGAGACCAGGGACGCCCGCATCCCCTCGTGGCCCATCGAGATGCCGTCGGAAACCGCGATGGTGGTGAACTCCAGCGGAAAGCCGTTCGCCCGGCGTACGCCGGTCTTGGCGGACTGGGCGAGCCGGCCCAGCGGCATGTTGCAGGGTGTCACCTCGTTCCACGACGAGGCGACGGCCACCTGAGGCTTGTCCCAGTCGTCGTCGGTCATCCCGACCGCCCGCAGCATGGCCCGCGCCGGCGCCTTCGCGTCGCCGTCGGTGACGTCGCGGCTGCGTGGCTTGCGGTCGTACGACGTCTCAGCCATGTCCACAAGATAGGCGAGTGCGCCAATCCCGTCGTCGACCTGACGATCAGGCACAGTGGACGCATGCAGACACGCGCTCTGGGAAGCACCGGCCTCACCGTCGGCGCGATCGGCCTCGGCTGCATGGGCATGTCCTGGGGATACGGCGAGGCGGAGCGCGACGACACCGAGTCGGCAGCTGTCCTCAACCGGGCCCTCGACCTGGGCGTGACGCTGATCGACACCGCCGACGCCTACGGCCCGTTCACCAACGAGGAGCTGATCGGCGGGGCGCTCGAGCATCGGCGGGACGACTACGTGCTGGCGACCAAGTGCGGGCTGGTGCACGACGCGGCGGCCGGCACGTTCGTCCGCGACGGTCGCCCGGAGCACGTACGCGCGGCCTGCGACGCGTCGCTCATGCGGCTGCGCACCGACGTGATCGACCTCTACCAGCTGCACCGCGTCGACGACCGGGTCCCGCTCGAGGACACCTGGGGGGCGATGGCCGAGCTGGCAGCTGCCGGAAAGGTCCGCAACCTCGGGATGTCCGAGGTCACCGTCGACCAGCTGGAGCGGGCGGCCGGGATCTGGCCGGTCTCGAGCGTCCAGTCCGAGCTGTCGTTGTGGACCCGGGACCGGCTTTCCGACGTGGTCCCCTGGTGCGCCGAGAACGGCGCGGCGTTCATCCCCTACGCCCCGCTGGGCCGCGGCTTCCTCACCGGCCGCTTCTCCTCCGCCGACGAGTTCGCCGCCGGGGACTTCCGGACCGGCAACCCTCGTTTCACGAGCGAAGCCGTGCACGCCAACCTGGCGATCGTCGAACGGGTCAAGGCCGTTGCCACCCGGCGGGAGACGAGCGCAGCGCGGGTCGCCCTTGCCTGGATCCTCGCGCAGGGCCGCCACATCGTGCCGATACCGGGGACCAAGAAGCTGCGCTACCTGGAGGAGAACGCCGGGGCTGCGGACGTGGAGCTGACCGACGCCGACCTGGCCGAGCTCGACGACCTTCCCAGCACGTTCGGCGACCGCTACTGAATGGCCCGCACTGTCGAGGTGGAGACGCGCCGTCGCACCCGCCCGGCCGTTATGGCCGGCCTGCGCACCGGGTGGTCGCTGTTCGTCGCGTTCTTCTGGAAGTGCGGTGACGACCGCGTGCTCGGACTGGCTGCGGAGACCGCCTTCTTCGGCGTACTGAGCCTCTTCCCCGGCCTGCTGATGATCGCGGCGGCGCTCGGCTCGCTCGACGCCCTCGTCGGGGCCAACCTGGCCGCGTCCGTCGAGCAGCAGGTGCTCGACTTCCTGCATCTCGTGCTCACCGACCAGGCGTCCGGTGCGGTCAGCACCATTCGGCAGCTCTTCGAGCGACAGCAGGGCGGAGTGCTGACCTTCGCGTTCCTGCTCGCGCTGGTCACCCTCTCCGGAGCCTTCGCGGCTCTCGTCTCCTCGCTCAACGTCGTGTACGGCGTGCCGGAGAGCAGGTCGTGGTGGTTCCGGCGCTACCTCGGCATCGTGCTGGCCGCCGGCACCGTCCTGCTCGGAGCCGTCGTCCTGGCCATCGTCGTGGTGGGGCCGTTGTTCGGCCGTGGGCACCGGATCGCCCGCGCTCTCGGCCTCGGCGACCACGACGTGATCCCCTACTGGGGATGGCTGCGCTGGCCGGTGCTGTTGATCGTGCTGGTGGCCTGGGCAACCACGCTGTGCCACGTGGCGCCGAGCCGCCGGACGGCCTGGCGGCGTGACCTTCCCGGCGGGGCCCTGGCGGCCGTCCTGTGGCTGATCGCGTCGTACGGCTTCAACATCTACCTGCGGCTTGTCGTGCGCGGCAACCCCGTCTTCGGCGCCCTCGGTGGCGGGCTCATCGTGATGAGCTGGCTCTACCTGCTGAGCCTGTCAATGATCCTCGGCGGTGAGGTCAACGCACTGCTGCTACGACGCCGGCGCGCGGTCGAACCGGACGGTGTCACCTGAGGGTCAGGCCGAGGCGCCGGTCAGCTCCTGCAACGCCGCCAGGGCTTCCGCCGCGCTGGCACCCGGGTCGAGCACGGGGTAGAGCACACGGGTGATCGTCCGGTCGGCCGCCACCAGGAACGTCGCCCGCTTGATGCGCAGCTCGCCGGCGCCCTCGAACGTGGGTAGCCCCAGCGCCCGGACGAGCCGCAGCTCGTGGTCGGACAGGAGCGGGTAGTCGATCTGCTTGGCGGCAGCGAAGTCCCTCTGCTCGGAAGGGTCTTGCGTCGACACTCCCCGCACAGAGGCTTTGAGCAACGCGAACGACTCGGCGGCGTCACGAAAGCCGCACGACTGCGCCGTGCAGCCGAACGCACCCGGGATCTTCAGCCAGCCCGGCGGCAGCTCCTCGCCCGGCACGCCCGTGCGGGGATAGAGGTAAACCACCGTCCAGTCCGCCGACGGGTCGAGAACATCAAGGTCAGCGCCGGTCGTCGACGGCAGCAGCAGCTCGGGAAAGGCGCGGCCCTCGAAGCCGTCGTACGCCCCGTCGGCAACCGCCACGGCGGCCTCGGTCATCGCGGCACCCCCAGCTTCTCCAAGACCAGCTCGCGCACCCGGCCGGCGTCGGCCGAGCCGCGGGTCGCCTTCATGACAGCACCGACCATTGCTCCGGCGGCAGCCAGCTTCCCATCACGGATCTTCTGCGCCACGTCCGGCTGCGCAGCGATGGCCTGGTCGACCGCAGCACCCAGCGCGCCGTCGTCGCTGACCCGGCGCAAGCCGCGAGCGGCGACCACGTCGTCGGGCCGGCCTTCCCCGGCCAGCACGCCCTCGAGCGTCTGCCTTGCCAGCCCGGTGCTCAGCGTGCCGTCAGCGACCAGCGCCACGAGCCGGGCGACGTCAGCTGGCGTGACGCCCAGGTCGCCCGGCTCGTGGCCGGTCTCGTTGGCCCGTCGGGCGATGTCACCGGTCCACCAGTTGCGCGCCTCGACCGCTGACGCACCGGCCTCGACCGTGGCCAGCACCAGGTCGAGCACTCCGGCGTTGGACAGCGTCTCGAGGTCGGCCGGCGAGTAGCCGGTGGCCGCGGCCAGCCTCACGCGCCGGGCCGCCGGCAACTCGGGCAACGACGCCCGGATCCTCTCGACGTAGGCCTCGGTCGGGGCGAGCGGGACCAGGTCGGGCTCGGGGAAGTACCGGTAGTCGGTGGCCTCCTCCTTGCTGCGCCCGGGTGAGGTCGAGCCGGTGTCCTCGTGGAAGTGCCGGGTCTCCTGCACGATCCGGGTGCCGCCGTCGAGCAGCCCCGCCTGCCGTTCGATCTCGTAGCGGACCGCCCGCTCCACGGACCGCAGCGAGTTCACGTTCTTCGTCTCTGTGCGGGTGCCCAGCGCCTCAACTCCCTTACGCCGCAGGGAAGTGTTGACGTCGCAGCGCAGCGACCCCTGCTCCATGCGTACGTCGGAGACACCCAGCGAGCGCAGCAGGTCGCGCAGCTCAGTGACGTAGGCGCGAGCCACTGCGGCGGAGCGGATGTCGGGTCGGGTGACGATCTCGACCAGCGGGATGCCTGCCCGGTTGTAGTCGACCAGGGAGTGGTCGGCGCCGTGGATGCGGCCGGTCGCCCCGCCGACGTGCAGGGTCTTGCCGGTGTCCTCCTCCAGGTGCACCCGTTCGATGCCGACCCGGTGCGAGCGCCCGTCGTGGTCGACCTCGAGGTAGCCGTCGACGCACAGCGGCTCGTCGTACTGCGAGATCTGGAAGTTCTTCGGCATGTCCGGGTAGAAGTAGTTCTTGCGCGCGAACCGGCCCCATGGGGCGATCGAGCAGTTGAGGGCCAGGCCGATCATCACGGCGAACCGGATGGCCGCCTCGTTGACGACCGGCAGCGCCCCGGGCAGGCCGAGGCAGACCGGGCAGACCTGCGTGTTGGGCTCGGCGCCGAAGGTGGTCGAGCAGCCGCAGAACATCTTCGACGCGGTCCCGAGCTCGACGTGCGTCTCCAACCCGATCACCGGCTCATAGCCTTCGAGCGCGGCGTCGTACGCCGTGGCGGCGACAGTCACAGCGTCGGTGCCTCCTCGAGCAGGACATGACCGCGACGGGCATCGAGCTCGGCCTCGATGGCGGCGCCGACGCGGTAGAGGCGGTCGTCAGCCAGGGTCGGGGCCATCACCTGCAGCCCGACCGGCAGCCCGTCGTCAGCGGCAAGCCCGCAGGGGAGGGACATCGCCGGTCCGCCGTAGAGGTTGGACGGGATGGTGCACAGGTCGGCGAGGTACATCGCCATCGGGTCGTCCACCCGCTCCCCCAGCCGGAAGGCAGTCGTGGGCGTCGTCGGCGACACGAGCACGTCGACCTGCTCGAAGGCAGCGGTGAAGTCGCGGGTGATCAGCGTGCGCACCTTCTGCGCCTGGCCGTAGTAGGCGTCGTAGTAACCGGAGGACAGCGCGTAGGTGCCGAGGATGATCCGCCGCTTCACCTCCGGCCCGAAGCCGGCCTCGCGGGTCAGCGACATCACCTCCTCCGCGCTTGCCGTCCCGTCGTCGCCCACCCGCATCCCGAACCGCATGGCGTCGAAGCGGGCGAGGTTGGACGAGCACTCGCTCGGCGCGATGAGGTAGTAGGCGGGCAGGGCGTAGGAGAACGAGGGGCAGGACACCTCGATCACCCGCGCTCCCAGTTTCTCCAGCAGCTCGACCGCCTCGCGGAACCGCTGCTCGACACCCGGCTGGTAGCCCTCGCCGGCCAGCTCGCGGACGACACCGACGCGCAGCCCGTCCACCCCGTCGCCCAGCGCCTCGACCACCGAGGGCACCGGCGCGTCGATCGAGGTGGAGTCGGCCGGGTCGTGGCCTGCGATCACGGCGTGCAGCAGGGCGGCGTCGCGGACGGTGCGGGTCAGCGGCCCGGCCTGGTCTAGGGAGGAGGAGAAGGCCACCAGCCCGTACCGCGACACCCCGCCGTACGTCGGCTTGACCCCGACCAGCCCGCAGACAGCGGCCGGCTGGCGGATCGAGCCGCCGGTGTCGGTCCCGATCGCCAGCGGCGCCTCGTACGCCGCGACCGCGGCCGCCGACCCGCCGCTCGACCCGCCGGGGATCCGGTCGAGGTCCCAGGGGTTGTGCGTGGCGCCGTAGGCGCTGTTCTCGGTGGAGGAGCCCATCGCGAACTCGTCCATGTTGGTCTTGCCGAGGATCACCACGCCGGCCGCTTCGAGCCGTCGTACGACGGTGGCGTCGTAGGGGGGCCGCCAGCCCTCGAGGATGCGCGACCCGCAGGTGGTCGGCACGCCGCGCTGGGTCATCACGTCCTTGAGCGCCAGCGGTACGCCGGCCAGCGGCCCCAGCTGCTGTCCGGCCGACCGGGCGTCGTCGACTGCCTGCGCCGCCGCCAGCGCGCGGTCGTTCGACACGTGCAGAAAGGCGTGCACGGAGGCGTCGACCTCGGCGATCCGGTCGAGGTGCGCCTGCGCCACCTCGACGGCCGAGAACTCGCCTGCCGTCATCGACTCGGCCATAGCGGTGGCCGAGAGCCGAGTCAGGTCAGCCACCCGCTACAGCTCCTCGTCGAGCATCCGCGGCACCCGGAACCGGTGCTGCTCGGCGGCCGGGGCGGCGGCCAGCACCTCGTCCCGGTCCAGGGAAGGGCGCACCACGTCGGGCCGGAAGACGTTCGTCAGCGGCACCGCGTGCGACGTCGGCGGGATGTCGTCTGCCACCACCTCGCCCACCCGGGCCACCGCGGCGAGGATCACGTCGAGCTGGGCGGCCAACCGGTCCAGCTCGTCGGCAGGCAGCGCCAGCCGGGCCAACCGGGCCAGGTGCGCCACCTCGTCACGGCCGATCGCCGCACGGCCGGACCCGGCCGACGAGGCTGCGGACTCGGACACGGAGGGTCTCCTGGCTGGCGGGTGGGCTTCGGCCACGGTCGGCCGGTCGAGTCTAGAGCGACCCCGGGGACCGGCCGGCGCGACGCCGTCGGCGGACCAGCGCCGGCGCCCGTTACCTGGCGGACACGTCGGCGCAACGGCGACGACAACGGGCCGGCGCACCCTGGGATCATGACCTACCTGCTGCGCCTCGTGCTGCCCGACCGCCCCGGGTCACTAGGCGCGGTGGCCAGCGCCATCGGAGCTGCGGGCGGCGACATCGTCAGCCTCGACGTGGTCGAGCGGGGAGCTGACGGGGCGGTCGACGACCTGATCGTCGAGCTGACCCCCGGGCGGCTGGCCGACTCACTGATCACCGCGTCCCGGTCGGTGCCCGGCGTCATCGTCGAGTCGCTGCGCCCCTATCCGAGCGGGCGCGACCTGCACCGCGACCTGGAGCTGGTCGACGAGCTCGCCGGCAGTGCGGAGAGCAGCCTGGCGCTGCTCACCGACAACGCGCCGGGGGTGTTCCGCGCCGGCTGGGCGCTGTGCATGAAGACCGACGGCATGAACGTTCCTGGCGGCGCGGTCACCGTGCTGCACGCCAGCGCCGGCGCGCCCGATCCCAGCGGCATCTCCTTCCCGTGGCTGCCGCTGACCTCGGCCCGCCGGATGGGACATCACGAGGACTGGGTTCCCGACCGGTGGGACGTCCTCGGCATGGAGCTGGCCGCGGCCCCGGTGGGCCGGCCGGACCGGGATGTCCTGGTCGGACGGCCCGGCGGGCCGCGGTTCCGGGCCTCCGAGGTGCTGCGGCTGGCGCATCTGGCCGGGATCGCGGCCACCGTCGGTCAGCTGACCGCCGTCGCCGGGCTGCGGTGATCAGCGCAGGCTGACAGCTCCGGTAGCAGCACTCCAGAACAGGGCACCCCGCTGGAAGTTGCTCTGCCGACCCCCGAGCACGCCGAACTCCTCGCTGACCGGGTACCCGAGGAAGCCGGTCTCCGAGCCCATCGAGGCCCACCGGTCACGGATGGCGCCGTGCACCTCGTGTGCGCCGCTGGCCGGGCTCCAGTAGACCGAGCCGCCCTGGAAGACGTTGAGCCGCCCACCACTGGCCGCCCGCTCGTCGCTGACCGGGAAGCCGAGCAGGCCGCTCTCCCCGCCCATCGAGGCCCACCGCTCGCGGATGGCGCCGTGCACCTCGTGGGCGCCGCTTCCCGGGCTCCAGTA
>JALYXH010000227.1 GCA_030947185.1 Actinomycetota bacterium
GAGCGGAGACCGTGCTCTGGGCCAACCCGACGTGTGCGACCAGGTCGGTGACCTTGTGCTCCCCGTGCCGAGCCAAGTGCCGAACGACGGCCAGCCGGGCCGGATCAGCCAAGCCTCTGAACAGAGCCACCGCACTTGACGTATCGGGCTCGGACGTTTTCATCGGCATACGACGATCATAGGCCGTTCGCCGAGGGGCGGGCTAGTCAGCGGGTGCGAAGCCGAAAACGCCTAGCCCTCAGACCACGCTCACTAGATGTCGTAGTAGAGCGCGAACTCGTGCGGGTGCGGTCGCAGCCGGATCTGGTCGACCTCGTTGATGCGCTTGTAGTCGATCCAGGTCTCGATCAGGTCGGGAGTGAAGACGCCGCCCTCGATCAGGAACGCGTGGTCGACCTCGAGATTGTCCAGCACCTTGTCCAGCGAACCCGGCACCATCGGCACGTTCGCCAACTCGTCCGGCGGCAGCTCGTAGAGGTCCTTGTCCATCGGCTCGGGCGGCTCGATCTTGTTGCGGATGCCGTCGATGCCGGCCATCAGCATGGCGGAGAAGGCGAGGTAGGGGTTGCACGACGGGTCCGGCACCCGGAACTCGATCCGCTTGGCCTTCGGGTTGGCACCGGTGATCGGGATGCGGCAGCAGGCGGAGCGGTTGCGCTGGCTGTAGACCAGGTTCACCGGAGCCTCGTAGCCGGGCACGAGCCGGTGGTAGCTGTTGACCGTCGGGTTGGTGAACGCGAGCAGCGACGGGGCGTGCGCCAGCAGGCCGCCGATGTAGTAGCGCGCCATGTCGGACAGACCGGCGTAGCCGATCTCGTCGTAGAACAGCGGCTCGCCGTCCTTCCACAGCGACTGGTGGGTGTGCATGCCGGAGCCGTTGTCCTGGAAGATCGGCTTGGGCATGAACGTCGCCGTCCGGCCGGCCTGCCGGGCCACGTTCTTCACGATGTACTTGAACAGCATCAGGTTGTCCGCCTGCCGGAGCAGGGTGTCGAACTTGATGCCGATCTCGGACTGGCCGGCAGTGCCGACCTCGTGGTGCTGCAGCTCGACGAACAGGCCAGCCTCGATCAGGGTGCGCGACATGGTCGCGCGCAGGTCGGCGAAGTGGTCGGTCGGCGAGACGGGGAAGTACCCGCCCTTGTAGCGAGGCTTGAAGCCGAGGTTGGGGGAGCCGTCCGGGTTCTGCTTGCCGGTGTTCCAAGCCGCCTCGACCGAGTCGACGGAGTAGTACGACGAGTTGGGCGTGGTGTCGTAGCGCACCTCGTCGAAGATGTAGAACTCCGCCTCCGGGCCCATGTACGCCGTGTCGGCGATGCCGGTGCCGGCCAGATAGGCCTCGGCCTTCTTCGCCACGTTGCGTGGGTCCCGGGTGTAGGCCTCACGGGTCAGCGGGTCGTGGATGAAGAAGTTGATGTTGATCGTCGGGTGTGTGCGGAACGGGTCCATGACAGCGGTGGTCACGTCCGGCAGCAGGAGCATGTCGGACTCGTGGATCGCCTGGAAGCCGCGGATCGAGGACCCGTCGAACATCAGTCCGTTGCTGAGCTTGTCGGCGTCGAAGTTCTCCGACGGGATCGTGACGTGCTGCATCACGCCCGGAAGGTCGCAGAAGCGAACGTCGACGAACTGGACGTCGTTCTTCTTGATGTAGCCGAGAACCTCGTCGGGGTTGCTGAACATCCGTCCTCCTGGGTGGCCACACACCGGGTACCGCCGCCCACGAACGCTAGCGCAGAGCCATTTCTCGGTCGTGACTCGATTGTTTCGGCGTTGTTACGCGCCCGGTTCGGCGGGCAGGCGGAAGCGGCCGACGGCGGCTAGCGTGATGGCCATGGGCAGAGCGAGCGGGTCCTGGCTGGGCGGTCCACGCTCGGCCGGCACCGGCTTGCCGCCGGGCGGCTGGCGTGGGCGCCGGCTCGGGCTCCCGGCCGAGGGGCCCGGCTCGGTCGCCACCCTCAACCGCCGCCTGGCGGCCTTCGCCGTGGACCTGCTCGCCGGCGCGGCGATCGGTGGACTTGCCAACGCCTTTGTGCGTCACCCCTCACCGGGAACGCGGGGGCTGGCAGCCAATGCCGCGTTCCTGCTCGAGGTGGCCGTGCTGGTCGGCCTCACCGGGCAGAGCCTGGGCATGCGCGCACTCGGCCTGCGGGTGCTGCGTCTGGTCGGTCCGCCCCTGCCCGGCCTGGGCTGGTCGGCGGTGCGCACCGTCCTGCTCGTCCTACTCGTGCCGGCCGTGATCTGGGACCGGGACAGCCGCGGGCTGCACGACCGGGCCAGCGGGACGGTCGTCGTACGGGCCTGAGGCGGCCCTCGCTCAGCGGATCTTGCCGCGAGGGACCTTGCCCGAGCGCGGCAGCGGACCCTTCGGCAGCGGGACGTTCGTTCCCCCGAGCGCCTTGAGCCGCGCGTCGAGTGCGTCGACCTGTGCCGGCTTGAGGTTCCTCGGCAGTTTGGTCAGGTGCCCCTGCAGCTTGCGCAGCGGGACCTGCCCGGCGTCGTCGCCCACCGTCACGTCGTACACCGGGGTGTCGCCCACCACGCGGGCGACGCGGCGCTTCTCCTGGCCCAGCAGTGCCCCCGTCCGCGACGGCGCGCCCTCCGCGACGAGCACGACACCTGGTCGGCCGACCACCCGGTGCACCAGGTCCTGGTTGCGCGTGAAGCTGACCGCGGGTGTCACCCGCCAGTCACCGCGCAGCGAGGAGATCACCGCCGCCGCGGCACCCGGCTGACCCTCGACGGTAGAGAACGCCGAGGACGCGGCCCGCCGGCCGAACACGACGGTGGCTGCGAGCAGCGCCAGCAGGACCGCGAGCACGGAGAAGTAGATCGGGTGGTGGAAGACCACACCCAAAACGCCGAACACCAGCAGGACGGCCAGCGCCGTCCCGGCCACCAGCGGCAGCATCTTCGGGTCGTTGCGCCGGGTGAGGGTGAACGCGGTCCGGATGTTCTCGAACCGGCTGGGCTTGTCGGAGGCCATAGGCCGAAAGGATATGTCCCTGCCGGACAGACCAGCCGGCGAGCGAGCGAGCGACCGACCGACGGGCGCGGCTACCGGCTGAGGACCAGCTCCCCGGCCGTCGCGCGTTCCTCCGCGGCCTGGATCGCTGCGTTGGCTTCGCGCCGGCCCCGCATCCGGGCGCTGTCCATGGCCATCGCCCCCCACGCGTTGCGCCGGGCCCGGTGCTGGCCACCGTGCGGCGAGAGGGCCAGGTAGATCTCCTGGAGGCCGGCGATCGAGAGGGCTAGCGGACGGGCGGCGAGAGGGCGCATGGCGGGCTCCGAGGCTTGAGGTGGCCGTCAGGACCACCATCGGCGCCCCACATGTCACCCGCGTGACACGCGCGTGAAGATCAGGTGAGAAGCCGGTGGCCGCCCGCGGCCAGCTCCGCCGATCCGGACCGGGTGGTCACCGCCTGCTGGTAGAGCCGACCGGCCCGGTACGACGAGCGCACCAGGGGTCCGCTGAGGACACCTAGGAAGCCGATCTCCTCGGCCTCTTCGCGCAGTGACACGAACTCGTCCGGGTGCGCGAACCGGACGACTGGGTGGTGACGAGGGCTGGGCCGGAGGTACTGGGTGATCGTGAGCAGGTCACAGCCGGCGTCGTACAGGTCGTGCATGGCCTGGCTGATCTCGGGCCGCTCCTCGCCGAGCCCGAGGATCAGGTTGGACTTGGTGACGAGACCGTCGGCACGGGCCTGGCGCAGGACGTCGAGGGAGCGCTCGTAGCGGAAGCCCGGGCGGATCGACCGGAAGATCCGCGGGACGGTCTCGACGTTGTGCGCCAGCACCTCTGGACGGGCGTCGAAGACCTGGCGGAGCAGCGCGGGCTCGGCGTTGAAGTCGGGGATGAGCAGCTCGACGCCCGTGCCCGGGTTGAGCCCGTGGATCTGGTGCACCGTCTCTGCATAGAGCCAGGCGCCGCCGTCGGGAAGGTCGTCCCGGGCGACGCCGGTGACGGTGGCGTAGCGCAGCCCCATCGCCTGCACCGACTCGGCCACCCTGCGGGGCTCGCCCCGGTCGAGCTCGGCCGGCTTCCCGGTGTCGATCTGGCAGAAGTCGCAGCGCCGCGTGCACTGCTCGCCGCCGATCAGGAAGGTGGCCTCACGGTCCTCCCAGCACTCGTAGATGTTGGGGCAGCCGGCCTCCTCGCACACCGTGTGCAGGCCCTCGCGCTTCACCAGGGCCTTGAGGGCGGTGTACTCCGGCCCGGTGCGCAGCGTCGTCTTGATCCAGGACGGCTTCTTCTCGATCGGCGTGGCCGCGTTGCGCGCCTCGAGGCGCAGCATCTTGCGCCCGTCCGGCGCCACCGTGCTCACCGGCCAAGCGTACGCCGGGAGGGGCGCTCCGGCCTCCCGGTGAACCGCGGCTCAGGCGGGGAGGAGCTCCTTGCGGAGGTAGGCCTCGACCAGGTCGATCGCGGCGTCGACGGCGACGTCGCGGTCGAGCTCCCTGCTGAGCGAGGTGACGCCGGCGTCGACGATGCCGCACGGCACGATCCGGTCGAAGGCACCGAGGTCGGGGTCGCAGTTGAGCGCGAAGCCGTGCATGCTCACCCGGCTCGCGACGCGGATGCCGATCGCGGCGATCTTGCGTTCCGGGCCCCGCTCGTCGGCCGGCAGCCAGACCCCGCTGCGCCCCTCGACCCGGCCGGTGCGCACACCTAGCTCGGTGCAGACGTCGATGAGGACCTGCTCGATCCGGCGTACGTGGGCGACGACATCGACCGGGTCCGCCAGCTCGATGATCGGGTAGCCGACGAGCTGCCCCGGGCCGTGCCAGGTGATCTTGCCTCCGCGGTCGACGTCGACGACCGGTGTGCCGTCAGCCGGCCGTTCCCAGGCCTCTGTGCGCTTCCCCGCGGTGTAGACCGGCGGGTGCTCGAGCAGCAGGACGGTGTCCGGGATCTCGCCGGCGACGCGCTGTGCGTGCAGGGCGCGCTGCAGCATCCAGGCCTCGTCATAGGGGACCAGCCCGGCCCGGACGAACTCCAGCTGCGCCACCCGCCGAGCGTACGCCGGGCCGCCTACAGCAGGCGCGGCTCGACCCGGGTCTCCACCGCTGTCCCGCCGGCATCGCGCTCGACCCGCCATGCGCCGGCACCGGGTCGGTCGGCCACCGCCCCGGCGAGCTCGTCGTCCACGTAGTGGAGGCCGACGCCGTCGTCGGCGGCCATCCCGCCGGGTAGCTCTCCGGAGGCCACGAGCTGTTGGTAGAGCGGCCGGCGCCGGCGCTCGCTGTCGTAGTGCGGGCAGTTGCTCGTCGGCAGCAGGCCGAGGCCGTTGGCGAACGGGCGTAGCTGCGGGCCGAAGGAGTCCGTCGTACCGCCGGCGAACCAGCACAGCGAGCCCGCGCTCACGCCGAACAGCACCACGCCGGCGTGCCAGGCCTCGCGCATCACCTCGTCCAGGCCGTGCACGCGCCAGACGGCTAGCAGGTTGGCCACGCTTCCGCCGCCGACGTAGACCGCGTCCTGGCTCAGCAGGTGAGCGCGGACGTCGTCGACCGACGGCATAGGGAACAGCGCGAGGTGGCTCGGGCGGGCGGCGGTTCCGGCCCAGGCTGCGTAGAAGGCGGCGATGCGGGCCGGGTCGTCGGCAGTGGCCGTGTAGAGCGCACAGACCTTTGGCCGCTCTGCACCAGTGAGCGACAGCGCGTGGTCGACCAGCGGGCCGGGGCGGGCGCCGTACCGCTCGGTCGGGACGAAGCCGCCACCGCCGATGGCCAGGATGTGCCGGTGACCGTCGTGGCTCATGCCGCTGCCTCCGGGTGGTGCGACCTGATGCCGAGGTCGGCCAGCAGCGCGTCGGCCGCCCGGCGCCCGGAGACCAGGGCGCCCTGGATCGAGCCGGTGTCGCGGTGGTCGCCGCAGACGTAGCGGCGCCCGCCGGCTCGGACCGGCCGGCGCAGGTTGCCCAGGGGCGGGCTCTGGTCGGGCAGGGCGTCGGCCACGGGGTAGGTGGCGACGTGGTGCCAGCCGCTCGTGTCGACGCCGTACAGGCGGGCCAGGTGCGCGCGGATCGTCGGCTCGGGCGGGCAGTCGGCTGGTGGTCCGACGACGGAGGTCGAAACGAGCACCCGGTCCCGGTCCGCGTAGCCGGGCGCGGCATTGGTGAGCACGATGGTGTTGGCGACCGGTCCGCCGCCGGTGCCGTCGAGGACCAGCACCGGCTCGGTCATCGGCGCCACGTCGGCCAGGTGGTAGAGCGTGGTGACGGCGTTCATCCGAGGTACGTCCAGGCCGGGCAGCAGATCGGCCGCCGCCGGCGCGGCCGTGGCCACGACCACGGCCCGTGCGCTGACGCGCCCGGCGTCGGTGTCGACTCCTTTCGCATCGAGGCTGCG
>JALYXH010000003.1 GCA_030947185.1 Actinomycetota bacterium
CTGGCGGCCTACAAGGCCCAGCTGGCCGAGGCCCGGCACGAGGCCAACAAGATCCGCGAGGACGCGAGGGTGCAGGGCAAGGCCATCCTGGAGGAGATGCGGGAGGCGGCCCAGCAGGAGGCGGCCCGGATCACCGCCCGTGGCGAGGAGCAGCTGCAGTCCGAGCGGGCCGCCACGGTGGCGTCGCTGCGCACCGAGATCGGCCGGCTCTCCGTCGACCTCGCCGGACGCATCCTGGGCGACGAGCTCCAGGAGGACGGCCGGCAGCGGGACCTGATCAACCGGTTCCTCGACGACATCGAGACCAACGGTGTCACCTCCCGCACCGACTCCCGGTCCGCCGGCGCCAGCGACGAGCAGGCGAAGGAGCCGGTGCGCTGATGGAAGGCGCGAGCCGGGAGTCGATGGCGGCCCTGCGCAACCGGCTGACCGAGCTCGCCGACGGTGGCGATCGTGCTGCCCTGCGCGGGCTGTCCGACGAGCTGTTCTCCCTGGTCGCCCTGCTCGACCGCGAAGGGTCCCTCCGCCGCACGCTCGCCGACCCGGCGCTGCCCAAGCGAGCCAAGGTCGGGCTGCTCGACCAGCTGCTCGGGTCCCAGCTCGGGACCGACACGATGACGCTGGTCCGTCAGGTGGCCGAGTCGCGCTGGTCCAGCCCCGGGGACCTCGTCGACGCCGTCGAGGTGCTGGCCGCCCTGGCCGCCTTCATCGCCGCCGATGCCCAGGGCATCCTCGACGAGGTTGAGGACGCACTGTTCCGGTTCGGCCGCATCGTCGACCGCGAGCCGGGGCTGCGCTCGGCGCTGTCGGACCCGGTGCTGCCGGTCGAGCGCAAGGTCGAGCTGGTGCACGCGCTGCTCGAAGGCAAGGTCGACCCGATCACCGAGCGGCTGGTCGAGATCGCGGTCACCGCTCCGCGCGGACGGCCCATCGACCGCTCGATCGACGAGTTCGCCCGCCTCGCCGCCGACTCGCGCAACCAGCTGGTGGCCCGGGTGGTCGTCGCCGTACCGCTCGAGGACGAGCAGGAGCAGCGGCTCGCCGCCGCGCTGGGAGAGGTCTTCGGCCGGCGCATGCAGCTGCAGGTAGAGGTCGACCGCGCGCTCGTCGGCGGCCTGGTCGTCCGGGTCGGTGACGAAGTGATCGACGCCAGCATCGCCTCCAGGCTGGCCGACGTACGTCGGCGGCTGTCCCGGTGATGGATCTGACAACAACGAAGAGGAACTCCGCATGACCGAGCTCAGCATCCGGCCGGACGAGATCCGCGACGCGATCGAGAAGTACGTCTCCTCCTACACGCCTGACAACGCCCGCGAGGAGGTGGGCCGGGTCACCGAGACCGGCGACGGCATCGCGCGCGTCGAGGGACTGCACTCGTGCATGACCAACGAGCTCTTGGAGTTCAAGGACGGCCTGCTCGGGCTCGCGCTCAACCTCGACGTCCGCGAGATAGGTGTCGTGCTCATGGGCGACGCCAGCCACATCGAGGAGGGCCAGGAGGTACGGCGGACCGGCGAGATCCTCTCCGTCCCGGTGGGTGACGCCTATCTCGGCCGGGTCGTCGACCCGCTCGGCCGCCCCCTCGACGGCAAGGGCGACATCGAGACCTCCGAGCGGCGGGTGCTCGAGCTGCAGGCCCCATCGGTGGTCCAGCGCCAGCCCGTCACTCAGCCCCTGCAGACCGGCATCAAGGCCGTCGACGCGATGACCGCCATCGGCCGCGGCCAGCGCCAGCTGATCATCGGCGACCGGCAGACGGGCAAGAGTGCTGTCGCCATCGACGCCATCGTCAACCAGCGCGACAACTGGGAGACCGGCGACCCCGACCAGCAGGTCAAGTGCGTCTACGTCGCGATCGGCCAGAAGGGCTCGACGATCGCCCAGATGGTGCGCGGACTCGAAGACGTCGGCGCGATGGAGTACACCACCGTCGTCGCCGCGCCGGCCTCGATGCCGGCGGCCTTCAAGTACGTCGCGCCGTACGCCGGATCATCGATCGGGCAGCACTGGATGTACAACGGCCAGCACGTGCTGATCGTCTTCGACGACCTGTCCAAGCAGGCCGAGGCCTACCGCAACATCTCGCTGCTCCTGCGCCGGCCGGCCGGCCGGGAGGCCTACCCCGGCGACGTCTTCTACCTGCACTCCCGTTTGCTGGAGAGGTGCGCGCGCCTGTCCGACGAGCTCGGTGGTGGCTCGATGACCGGGCTGCCGATCATCGAGACGAAGGGCAACGACGTCTCGGCGTACATCCCGACCAACGTCATCTCGATCACCGACGGACAGATCTTCCTGGAGACCGACCTGTTCAACTCGGGCGTCCGGCCGGCGATCAACGTCGGCATCTCGGTGTCGCGGGTCGGCGGCGCGGCGCAGGTGAAGGCGATGAAGTCGGTGTCCGGCCGGCTTCGGCTCGACCTGGCGCAGTACCGCGAGCTGGAGTCCTTCGCCGCCTTCGGCTCCGACCTCGACAAGTCCTCGAAGGCTCAGCTGGCCCGCGGCGGGGTGCTCGTCGAGCTGCTCAAGCAGCCGCAGTTCTCGCCGTTCCCGGTTGAGCGTCAGGTGGTCTCCCTGTGGGCCGGCACCAACGGCCACCTCGACGACATCCCCGTCGGCGACGTACGCCGGTTCGAGACCGAGTGGCTCGACTACATCGGCCGGGAGCACAAGGGCATCTACGACTCGATCACCTCCACCGGCAAGCTCGAGGACAGCACGGTGAGCTCGCTCGAGGAGGCCATCGAGAAGTTCAAGGACGACTTCGAGCCCTCGGGCGAGGAGCACGAGGTCAACGAGGCCGAGGCCGAGGCGATGGAGGAAGGCGCCGAAGGCCAGGAGAAGGTCAAGAAGTACAAGAAGGGCGACAAGAAGGGCGACAAGAAGGACGGCAAGGAGCGGACGGACAAGGACAAGGGAGAGCGCAAGGACGGCGACCAGCACGGCGAGAAGCAGGGCTGAGCGCCGGTGCCTGAGTCGCAGCGGGTCTACAAGCGGCGGATCAAGTCCGTCCAGAACACGAAGAAGATCACGCGGGCCATGGAGCTGATCGCCGCTTCTCGCATCCAGAAGGCGCAGCAGCGGGTGGCGGCCTCCAAGCCCTACGCCGACGAGATCACCCGCGTCATCTCGGCGGTGGCCAGCCAGACCAACATCGAGCACCCACTCGTCACCGAGAAGGAGAACCCGGACCGGGCGGCAGTGCTGCTCGTCTCCAGTGACCGCGGTCTGGCCGGTGCCTACAACGCCAACGTGTTCCGCACCGGCGAGGAGCTGCAGTCACTGCTGCGGAAGGAAGGCAAGACGCCCGTCCCCTACGTGATCGGTCGCAAGGCGGCGTCCTACTACCGGTTCCGCGGCCGCGAGGTGGGTGACACCTGGACCGGCTTCTCAGAGAAGCCAGGCTACGACGATGCCAAGGAGGTCGCCGACGCCCTCATCGGGGCCTTCGTCGCGCCGGTGGACGAAGGCGGTGTCGATGAGATCCACATCATCTACACCGAGTTCGAGAACGCGGCCAGCCAGAAGACCGTCGCCAAGCGGGTGCTGCCGCTCGTGGTCGAGGAGACCGACGAGGAACCGCCCGACGGGCCGCTGCCGCAGTACGAGTTCGAGCCGGCGGCCGAGCAGCTGCTCGACGCCCTGCTGCCGCGGTACGTCGAGACGAGGGTCTTCGCCGCCCTACTCGAGTCGGCAGCCTCGGAGTCTGCTGCCCGTCGCCGCGCGATGAAGGCGGCCTCGGACAACGCGGATGACCTGACCAAGGCGCTGACACGGGCGGCCAATGCCGCCCGGCAGGCGGAGATCACCCAAGAGATCATGGAAATCGTCGGCGGCGCGGAAGCCCTCGCCTCCAAGTGACCGGACACCCCGTCCCAGCCAGCAGAGAGAGACAGCCGATATGACCGCCCAAGCCGAGACCGACGTTCCCGCCGGCAACACCGAGAAGGTGGCCACCGGACGCGTCGTACGGGTGATCGGCCCGGTCGTGGACGTGGAGTTCGCCCCCGACGAGATGCCTGAGATCCACAACGCGCTGACCTGCGAGCGGACGTTGAGCGGTGAGACCTCCAAGCTGACCTTCGAGGTCGAGCAGCACGTCGGCGACAACGTCATCCGCGCCGTGTCGATGCAGCCCACCGACGGCCTGGTGCGCGGCGCGGCGGTCACCGACACCGGCTCGCCCATCATGGTGCCGGTCGGGGACGCGACGAAGGGCCACGTGTTCAACACCCTCGGCCAGCCCCTCGACGTCGACTCCATCGACGCCGACACCTACTGGCCGATCCACCGCCCGTCGCCGCCATTCGACCAGCTCGAGAGCAAGACCGAGATGTTCGAGACCGGCATCAAGGTCATCGACCTGCTGGCGCCCTACGTCCAGGGCGGCAAGATCGGGATGTTCGGCGGAGCCGGTGTCGGCAAGACTGTCGTCATCCAGGAGATGATCTATCGCGTCGCCGAGAACTTCGGTGGTGTCTCGGTGTTCGCCGGGGTCGGTGAGCGCACCCGAGAGGGCAACGACCTGTTCGGTGAGATGACCGAGACCGGTGTCATCGACAAGACGGCTCTGGTCTTCGGTCAGATGGACGAGCCGCCCGGCACCCGACTGCGGGTGGCGCTGTCCGCGCTGACGATGGCGGAGTACTTCCGCGACGAGCAGGAGCAGGACGTGCTCCTGTTCATCGACAACATCTTCCGCTTCACCCAGGCCGGCTCGGAGGTCTCCACCCTGCTCGGCCGGATGCCCTCGGCAGTCGGCTATCAGCCGACGCTGGCCGACGAGATGGGGGAGCTGCAGGAGCGGATCACCTCCACGCGCGGGCACTCGATCACCTCGCTGCAGGCGATCTACGTCCCGGCCGACGACATCACCGACCCCGCCCCGCACACGACGTTCACCCACCTCGACGCGACGACGGTGCTCTCGCGGGCGATCTCGGAGCTCGGCATCTACCCGGCCGTCGACCCGCTCGACTCGACGTCGCGGATCCTCGACCCGCGCTACGTCGGGGAGGAGCACTACGAGGTCGCGCAGCGCGTGAAGGAGATCCTGCAGCGCTACAAGGACCTGCAGGACATCATCGCGATCCTCGGTATCGACGAGCTGTCCGAGGAGGACAAGGTCCTGGTCGGCCGGGCGCGGCGGATTCAGCGGTTCCTTTCCCAGCCGTTCTACGTCGCCGAGGCGTTCACCGGGATCACCGGCGAGACCGTGCCGCTCGAGGAGACCATCCGGTCCTTCCGCGGGCTGTGCGACGGCGACTACGACCACCTGCCCGAGCAGGCTTTCTTCCTGTGCGGCAGCATCGAGCAGGCCGAGCAGAAGGCCCGTGAGCTCTCCGGCGAAGAGGCTGAGGACGGCAAGGACAGCAAGGACGGCAAGGACGGCAAAGACGAGCCGGCCGAGGGCAAAGCGCCCGAGGACGCTGCCGACGACAAGTCGGAAGACGAGGCTAAGGACGACAAGTCGGAAGAGACGTCCGAGGACGACAAGGCCGAGGACAAGCCAAGGGACGAAAAGTCCGAGGACAAGCCCAAGGACGACAAGGCGGAGGCCAAGCCCAAGGACGACGAGTCGGGCGACCAGAAGTCGGGCAAGGAGTAGCACCCGTGGCGGACATCCATGTCGAGATCGTCGCCGTCGAGGGCGCCATCTGGTCCGGCGAGGCCTCCCTGGTGATCGCCCGTACGACCGAGGGCGAGCTCGGCATCCTGGCCAACCACGTCCCGCTCCTGGGGCAGCTGGCTGATGGCGGCGTCGTACGCGTGCTCTCCGATGGGGGTGAGGAGGTGACCGCCGCCGTCCACGGCGGGTTTCTCTCGGTCACGGCTGACGGCGTCTCGGTGCTGGCCGAGGTGGCCGAGCTCTCCGACGACATCGACGTCAGCCGGGCCCGGTCGGCCCTCGAGCGGGCGCAGGGTGCCGAACCTGACGACGAGGAGGCTCAGGCAGCGGCCAAGCGGGCCGAGTCACGCCTACGGGCGGCTGGGGAGTCGGTCAGCGCCTGACTCAGGCTGGCCGCCGTCGGCGGCGCGACCGCCGCCGGGTGACCACAGCACGTCGCCGAGCTCGATGTTCGCGACCCGCGCCAGGATGAACAGTAGGTCGGAGAGCCGGTTGAGGTACTTCGCCGGCAGCGGACCGCTGCGCTGCGGGTCAGCTGCGAGCAGCGCCCAGCACGCCCGCTCGGCTCGCCGGGTGACGGTCCGGGCGACGTGCAGCAGGGCGGCGCCGGGTGTCCCGGCCGGCAGCACGAAGCTGTCGAGCTTGCCGAGGCGCTCGTTGTAGGTGTCGCAGGCCTCCTCGAGCCGGCCGACGTAGTCCTCGGTCACCCGCAGCGGCGGGTAGGCGGGCTCGGCCACCACCGGCGTGCAGAGGTCGGCGCCGACATCGAACAGGTCGTTCTGGACTCTCGTGAGCAGCGAGCGGACGTCGTCGGCCAGCCCCCCGAGCGCGAGCGCCACGCCGATGGTCGAGTTGGCCTCGTCGACATCGGCGTACGCCGCCAGCCGCGGGTCGGTCTTGGCCACCCGGCTCATGTCGCCGAGGGCGGTGGTGCCGTCGTCACCGGTCCTGGTGTAGATGCGGGTCAGGTGAACAGCCATGCCCAGCAGCGTAGGCGGTGACCCGGAAACCGGCAGGCCGCTGGCTACCATGGCTGCAATGGAACGCATCAGGGTCGTCGGGGGAGCCCGCCTCGCGGGCGAGGTCTCGGTGACCGGCGCCAAGAACAGCGTGCTCAAGCTCATGGCCGCGTCGCTGCTGGCCGAGGGGCGCACCACGCTCTCGAGCGTGCCCAACATCCTCGACGTCGACATCATGGCCGAGGTGCTGCGCCGACTGGGCTGCGCCGTCGAGGCCGGCGCCGGCTCGGTCGCCATCGACGTCCCGGCCCTGCCCGGCCATGAGGCCGACTACGACCTGGTACGACGGATGCGGGCCTCGATCTGCGTGCTCGGCCCGCTGCTAGCCCGCTGCGGCGAGGCCAAGGTGGCGCTGCCCGGCGGGGACAACATCGGTTCGCGCGGTCTCGACATGCACGTTGCCGGTCTCCAGCGGCTCGGGGCCACCGTGGACAGCGAGCACGGCTACCTGCTCGCCCGCGCGCCGAAGCTGTCCGGCGCGACCATCTGGCTGGAGTTCCCGAGCGTCGGTGCCACCGAGAACCTGCTGATGGCGGCCGTCCTCGCCAAGGGCAGCACGGTGATCGACAACGCGGCCCGCGAGCCCGAGATCGTCGACCTCTGCGCGCTGCTGGGTGAGATGGGCGCGTCGATCGGCGGCGCCGGCAGCTCGACGCTGGAGATCGAGGGCGTCGAGGGGTTGCACCCCGTGGCGCACGCGACGGTGCCGGACCGGATCGTGGCCGGGACGTTCGCGATCGCCGCGGTGATGACGCAGGGCGACGTATCCGTCCGGGCAGCCCGCGCGGAGCACCTCACCCTTCCGCTGGACAAGCTGTCCTCCGCCGGTGCGACGGTCGAGGTGCTGCCGGACGGTTTCCGGGTGGCGATGGAGGGTCGGCCCAGGGCGGTCGACGTGGTGACGCTGCCCTTCCCCGGCTTCCCGACCGACCTCCAGCCGGCGGTGATCGCGCTCGCGGCGGTCAGCGACGGCACGGCGATGGTCACCGAGAACGTCTTCGAGAACCGGTTCATGTTCATCGAGGAGCTGCGGCGCTTAGGAGCAGACATCCGCACCGACGGCCACCACGCGGTCGTGCGCGGGCGGCCCCAGCTCTCCAGTGCCCCGGTCCGGGCCACCGACATCAGGGCCGGCTCCGGGCTGGTGCTGGCCGGCCTCGCCGCGGACGGAGTCACCGAGGTCAGCGAGGTGCACCACATCGACCGCGGCTACGAGGATCTCGTCGCCCAGCTGGTCTCCCTGGGCGCCGACGTACGACGGGAGTAGCCCTCCGGCCCCGGCCGAGACGTCCCGTCAGGGACTGCCGACGAGCCGGCGAGCGCGGGCGGCCTGGTCGCGGAAGACCAGCACCTGCGACTTGGCGGCACCAAACGGTGCCAGCGTCGCCCGGATGCCCTCGGCCGCGAGCACGGCCCGCAGCAGCTCAGCGTCCTGTGCGCTGCGCACCGTGCTCACCGGAACCAGCAGCCCGTAGTCGATGGCGTCGGCAGGGCGCTCCTCGCCGGTCGGCTGCTGCCGGCGGCTCCCGGTGGAGAAGATCCAGCGACTGGCCAGCGCGAGGAACCCGACGGCCCCGAGGGCCAGGACCGGGCCGAGGGCGTAGTGGTACTGCGGCGCGACGGGCACCGGCACTCCCTTCGCGCGGCCACCGGATATGTCGTGTTGGCGGTCAGCCCATTGTGGACCAGCCGTCGACCGGGGGCATCCGGGGCGCAGCCCGGGCTCGTTAGGCTGGCATCCCGGCGTGGCGACGCGCCGCCGGCATCCGCAGCGAGGAGCAGCACCGTGGGGAAGCAGCTGGCCGTGATCGGCGCCGGCCTGATGGGGTCGGGGATCGCCCAGGTCGCCGCCCAGGCCGGGTACGACGTCACGCTGCGCGACGTCGGCGAGGATGCGCTTGCCCGGGCGCGGGCGAGCATCGAGTCGTCGTACGACCGGTTCGTGGCGAAGGGGCGGCTGGCCCGCGAGGACGCGGACGCGGCACTGGCCAGAGTCACGATGACGACCGACCTCGACGCCGTCGCGGGCGCGGACATCGTCGTGGAGGCGGTGTTCGAGTCCCTGGAGGTCAAGCGCGAGGTGTTCGCGGCGATCGACAAGATCGCCGGGCCGGACGCCGTGCTCGCGTCCAACACCAGTGCGATCCCGATCACTCAGATCGCAGCGGCCACCTCCCGGCCGGAGAGCGTGGTCGGCACGCACTTCTTCTCCCCGGTGCCGATGATGCGGCTGTGCGAGCTCGTCCGCGGCTACAAGACCAGTGACGCCGCGCTGGAGCGGGCTCGAGCCTTTGCAGAGGAGGTCGGCAAGACCTGCATCGTGGTCAACCGCGACGTCGCCGGCTTCGTCACCACCCGGCTGATCGTCGCGCTCTCGGTGGAGGCGACCAAGCTCGTCGAGTCGGGTGTCGCCAGCGCCGAGGACGTCGACATCGCCTGCCGCCTCGGGTTCGGCCACGCCATGGGGCCGCTCGAGACGATGGACCTGACCGGAGTGGACATCATGGTGAAGGCGGCCGGGAACATCTACGCCGACACCCAGGACGAGAAGTTCTACCCGCCGGAGACCCTCGTCCGCATGGTCACCGCCGGGGACATCGGCCGCAAGAGCGGTCAAGGGTGGTACCGGCACTGAGGATCCTCCGGCGCGGCGGGAAGGGTGTCGTAGCCGCCGGGGAAGCCCTTGTCGACGTACCGTCAGTCGCGGTGTCGGCTGTGGTGAGGAGGGAGCGTTCATGCGGATCGAACACGAACGCCCCGGCCGGGTGGTCGTCCTCGACGGCCGGCTCGACGTCAGCACGGTTGCCGATGTCCGGCTGGCCCTGCACGACGCCGTCGACACCGGCACCGGCGAGCTGGTCATCGACCTCACCCGGGTCGAGCTGACCGACGCGACCGGGCTGGGGGTCCTGGTCGGCGCCCACCGACGGGCCGGCCGGGCCGGGCGCCGGATGGTGCTGCACAACGTGCCGCTGCCGATCTCGCGGCTGCTCTACCGCACCCGGCTGGACCGGGTGCTCGCGACCGGAAGCAGGCTTCCGGCCGCCTGAGCCGGTCGGCGCTGACTGCTCCGCCTGGCGGTACCTGCCGGCCGCTGTGGTGCCGACGCTGGCTGAGTGCAGAACGAGCCCTGGTCCTACTTCGCGCCGCCGGTAGCCGCGCCGGAGGCACCTGCCGCGCCGCTGCCGAGCACCCCGGCCCACCCGGCCGCCACCGCCGGGGCGCGCCACCGGGCCGGTCAGCTGGCCGTGGTGCTCGCCGTCGTACTGGTCATGACAGCGGTCTCGGTCGTCTCGGTGACGCGGGCGCTGCGACAGGCGGCAGCCGGCAGCATCCGAGCCGTCGCCGGCGTGGCGGAGAACTCGCGCGGCTGGGGGCCGGCTTTCCTCGATGCGAGCAACCGGCCGGCTCGCTGGGACCCCTGCCAGCCGATCCATGTCACCGTGGGCGTGACGTACGCGCCGCCCGGAGGGGTCGATGACGTCCGCGGCGCGCTCCAGCGCCTCGGCGCGGCCAGCGGGCTGGAGTTCGTGGAGGACGCGCTCACCGAGGACCTGCCCAGCGCCGGTCGCCCGGCGTACGACCGGGACCGCTGGGGCGAGCGCTGGGCTCCGTTGCTGGTGGCCTGGGTGCCGCCGGCAGCGACGGACATCGCGCTGCCGCCCGGGGTCGAGGCGGCCACCATCTCGGTCGCGGTCGCCGGCCCGGATGGCGCCTCGCTGGTGACCGGGGAAGTGGCGATCAACGCGGCCCGGCAGCTGCCGTCAGGGTTCGGGTACGGCGAGACCCAGGGTGAGGTCCTCCTGCACGAGCTCGGACACGCGGTCGGACTGGGCCATGTCGACGACCCGCGTCAGGTGATGTACCCGACGACGACGGTCGGTCCGGCGGAGTACGGCGCCGGAGACCGCACCGGACTGGCTGCACTCGGCCGGCCCGCCGGTTGTCACCGCGCGCCGGCACCGCACCCGCTCGACCCGGCGCCGGTGATTCCGCTGAACCAGGCGCTCGTGTCCGAGCGGTAGCCGCTCAGGCCGGCGGGACCGTCGGTGACACCTGTGGTGCCGAGGTCGTCGAGCCGGCCGAGGAGGCCGGCGGCGTCATCACCGGAGGCGGAGCGGTGGGTGGCGTGGCAGGCGTGGACGCGGTCGGCGGGGCGGCAGCCGATCCGGCGCCGGTCGGCGCGGTGTCGATCGGCCCGTGCTGGTTGAGGTGCACGTCGAGGTCGCCCAGCGCCTTGGCCACCCGGGCCTTGTCGCCGCCCTGCCGCTCGGCGGCGTAGGTCGCCGCCCCGAGCTCGCGAAGGAGCGCGTCAGCGCTGCGCTTGACCTGCAGCTCCTCGACCTTCGCCTGCCCCTGGGCCACCGTCTCCTGGGCCTTCTGGGTGAGGTTCTCGGCCGATGCCTTGACCTTGTCCATGAAGCTCATGCCATACCTCCGGAAGTTGTCGGCGCTCGTCACGGACCTACCCGCCGTTACAGTGCCTCTACCTGGTGTGGGCCGAGGAGACTACTCAGATGAGCAACGATCCGACCGGCCCTAGCCGGGACAAGCCGTGGGTCATGCGCACCTACGCCGGCCACTCCTCGGCCGGCGAGTCCAACGCGCTCTACCGCCGCAACCTCGCCAAGGGCCAGACCGGGTTGTCGGTCGCCTTCGACCTGCCGACCCAGACCGGCTACGACCCCGACTCGGAGCTGGCCCGGGGCGAGGTGGGCAAGGTCGGCGTACCTGTGGTGCACATCGGGGACATGCGCGCGCTGTTCGCCGACATCCCGCTCGCGACCATGAACACGTCCATGACGATCAACGCGACGGCGATGTGGCTGCTCGCGCTCTACCAGGTGGTGGCCGAGGAGCAGGGCGCGTCACCGGCCGAGCTCACCGGCACCACCCAGAACGACATCATCAAGGAGTACCTCTCGCGCGGGACCTACGTCTTCCCGCCCGGGCCGTCGCTACGGCTGATCACCGATCTGGTGACCTACACCGTCACGACGATGCCGAAGTGGAACCCGATCAACATCTGCAGCTACCACCTGCAGGAGGCCGGCGCGACACCGGTCCAGGAGGTCGCCTTCGCGCTGTGCACGGCGATCGCCGTTCTGGACGCCGTACGCGACTCCGGGCAGGTCCCGCCGGAGCGGTTCGGCGACGTGGTGGCGCGGATGAGCTTCTTCGTCAACGCCGGTGTGCGCTTCGTCGAGGAGATGTGCAAGCTGCGCGCGTTCGGCCGGCTCTGGGAGGAGCTGACCCTCGAGCGGTACGGCGTGACCGACGCGAAGTCCCGCCGCTTCCGCTACGGCGTGCAGGTCAACTCTCTCGGGCTGACCGAGGCCCAGCCCGAGAACAACGTCATCCGGATCGTGCTCGAGACGCTCGGGGTGACCCTGTCGAAGGCCGCCCGGGCCCGCGCCCTGCAGCTGCCGGCGTGGAACGAGGCACTCGGGCTGCCCCGGCCGTGGGACCAGCAGTGGTCGCTGCGGATCCAGCAGATTCTCGCCTACGAGACCGACCTTCTTGAGTACGGCGACCTCTTCGAGGGATCGGTGGTCGTCGAGGAGAAGGTGGCCGGGCTGTGCGCCGAGGTGCGGGCCGAGGTCGACCGGGTGCAGGGCATGGGCGGGGCGGTGGCCGCCGTCGAGTCGGGCTACATGAAGAGCGCCCTGGTCGCCTCGCACGCCGAGCGCCGGCGCCGGGTGGAGAGCGGCGAGGACGTCGTCGTGGGGGTGAACCGGTTCACGACGACCGAGCCCAACCCGCTGCTGGCCGACCTGGAGACGGCGATCATGGTTGTCGATCCCGCGGTGGAGGCCGCCGGGGTCGCCGCCGTAGGCGAGTGGCGGGCGGGCAGGAACCACGACGCGGTCGACGAGGCGCTCCGCGGCCTGCGGGACGCCGCCAAGACTGACGCCAACCTGGTGCCGGCCACGCTGGTGTGCGCCCGGGTGGGCGTGACCACCGGTGAGTGGGCCGGCGCCCTGCGCGAGGTCTTCGGCGAGTACCGCGCCCCGACCGGCGTCTCCGGTGCCGCAGCCGCCGGCTCGGGTGCCGGCGAGGCGGGCGCGTCCATTGCGGCGGTGCGCGAGGAGGTCCGGCGTACCGGGGAGGAGCTCGGGGCGCGGCTACGGATGCTGGTCGGGAAGCCGGGGCTGGACGGGCACTCCAACGGCGCGGAGCAGATCGCGGTGCGGGCCCGCGACGTCGGCTTCGAGGTTGTCTACCAGGGGATCCGGCTGACACCCGCCCAGATCGTCGCGGCAGCCGTGGAGGAGGACGTGCACGTCGTCGGCCTGTCGATCCTGTCCGGCAGCCATCGGGACGTCGTCCCCGACGTCTTGGAGGGGCTGCGGGCTGCCGGGTCCGACGTACCGGTGATCGTCGGCGGGATCATCCCGGAGGCCGACGAGCGCTTCCTGCTGGCGGCGGGGGTGGCCAGGGTGTTCACGCCGAAGGACTACGAGCTGACCGAGATCCTGCGCCAGGTGGTGAACGTGGTCCGGGCGGCGAACGACCTGCCACCGCTGGCGACGGCGGTCGGCTGAGACCGGACTTGGCTTGATCCACGTCGGGTGGCAACCGCCGCCGGACGTAGTTGGGCCGGGACCGCCGGCTCTGCGAGACTGCCGGCAGCAAATGACCCGTACGTGACGAGGAGCCGGTGTGCCCAGGGAGTTCTCCAAGGTCGGTGTTGTCGGGCTCGGCACGATGGGTGCCGGAATCGCGGAGGTGCTGGCGAAGGCCGGTCTCGAGGTCGTCGGCGTCGAGGTCGGCGAGGACGCCCTGGAGCGTGGGCGGGGCCATCTGCAGCACTCCACCGGGCGCGCGGTCAAGCGCGGCAAGCTCACCGAGGCCGACCAGCAGGCCATCCTGGACCGGATCACGATGACCACCGACCTCCAGGAGCTGGCCGGCACCGAGCTGGTGGTGGAGGCCATCCCGGAGCGGCTGGAGCTCAAGCGGGCGCTGTTCGCCGAGCTCGACAAGATCTGTCCGCCCGACACCGTGCTGGCCACCAACACCTCCTCGCTGTCGGTGACCGAGATCGCGGTGGCCACGCAGCGCCCGAGCCGGGTGCTCGGGATGCACTGGTTCAACCCGGCGCCGGTGATGGGGCTGGTCGAGGTGGTGCGCACCGTCGTCACCGACCCGGGCGTGGTCGAGGACATCGAGGCGCTCGTCGCGAAGGTCGGCAAGATCGACGTGACGGCCGGCGACAAGGCAGGCTTCATCGCCAACTCGCTGCTGTTCGGCTACCTCAACCAGGCAGTGAAGATGTACGAGGCGCACTACGCGAGCCGTGAGGACATCGACGCGGCTATGCGCCTGGGCTGCGGCCTGCCGATGGGGCCGCTCGCCCTGCTCGACCTGATCGGGCTCGACTCGGCGTACGAGATCCTGGACACGATGTACCGGCAGTCCCGCGACCTGCGGCACGCGCCGGCGCCGATCCTCAAGCAGCTCGTGACAGCCGGTTTCCTCGGCCGCAAGACCGGCCGCGGGTTCTACGCCTACGAGTCCGCCGACTCGCCGGTCGTCACCGACCAGGCCGACTCCTCGGGTCCGTCGCCCGAGCTGGCTCGGCCGGTGTCGCGGGTCGGGGTCGTCGGCACCGGGACGATGGCCACCGGCATCGTCGAGGTGCTGGCCAAGGCCGGCTTCGACGTGGTCTTCCGGGCCCGCGGCGCCGACAAGGTCGCCGCCACCCGGGCCAAGCTCGAGAAGTCGCTCGACAAGGCGGTCCAGCGGGGCAAACTCGCCCAGGAGGACAAGGCGGCGGCGCTGGCCCGGGTCACCGGCGCGACCGACCTGGACGACCTGGCCGACTGCGACCTGGTCATCGAGGCGGTGGTCGAGGACCTGGCGGTCAAGCAGGCGCTGTTCGCGGCGCTGGACGAGGTGCTCAAGCCCGGCGCGGTGCTGGCCACGACGACGTCCAGCCTGCCGGTCATCCAGTGCGCCCAGGCCACCAGCCGTCCCGGCGACGTAGTCGGCATGCACTGGTTCAACCCGGCCTCGGTGATGAAGCTGGTCGAGATCG
>JALYXH010000044.1 GCA_030947185.1 Actinomycetota bacterium
ACGGAGAAGCAGGCCGCGACGTGGGACGACCTGCCCGCCGACATCAAGAACACCTACGACAAGCTCGGCATCCCGGAGGCCGAGAAGCAGCGCCTGATCTCCGGTGTGGCGGCCCAGTACGAGTCCGAGGTCGTCTATCACAAGATCAACGAGGAGCTCGAGGCGCAGGGCGTCATCTTCCTCGACACCGACACCGCGCTCAAGGAGTACCCCGAGCTGTTCGAGGAGTACTTCGGCACGGTCATCCCGTCCGGCGACAACAAGTTCTCCGCGCTGAACACCGCGGTGTGGTCGGGTGGGTCGTTCATCTACGTACCCAAGGGCGTGCACGTCGAGATCCCGCTGCAGGCCTACTTCCGCATCAACACCGAGAACATGGGCCAGTTCGAGCGCACCTTGATCATCGCCGACGAGGGCTCTTCGGTGCACTACGTCGAGGGCTGCACCGCGCCGATCTACTCCTCCGACTCGCTGCACTCGGCGGTGGTCGAGATCATCGTGAAGAAGAACGCGCACGTGCGCTACACGACCATCCAGAACTGGTCCAACAACGTCTACAACCTGGTGACCAAGCGCACCGCCGTCGAAGCCGGCGGCCGGATGGAGTGGATCGACGGCAACATCGGCTCCAAGGTCACCATGAAGTACCCCGCCTGCTACCTGCTCGGCGAGCACGCCTACGGCGAGACGCTCTCGATCGCCTTCGCCGGCCCCGGCCAGCACCAGGACGCCGGCGCCAAGATGGTGCACGCGGCGCCCAACACCTCCAGCCAGATCATCAGCAAGTCGGTGGCGCGCGGCGGCGGCCGGACGTCCTACCGCGGGCTGGTGCAGATCCAGGAGGGCGCCCGCGGCTCGAAGTCCACGGTCAAGTGCGACGCGCTGCTGGTTGACGCGATCAGCCGCTCCGACACCTATCCCTACGTCGACGTCCGCGAGGACGACGTGTCGATGGGGCACGAGGCAACGGTGAGCAAGGTCGGCGAGGACCAGCTGTTCTACCTGATGAGCCGCGGCATGTCCGAGGACGAGGCGATGGCGATGATCGTGCGCGGCTTCGTCGAGCCGATCGCCCGGGAGCTGCCGATGGAGTACGCCCTGGAGCTCAACCGGCTGATCGAGCTGCAGATGGAAGGGGCTGTCGGCTGACGATGGCTGACCCTTCTCCGCCGCATCTCTCAGCTGCACCAGCGGCTCCGCCCCTTGCCCCGGGCGGTACGACGGCGGCAGCGACCACCGTCGGCGCTCCGCCCGACCAGCCGCGCCCCGGCGGTCCCGGGAGCCCGCCTGCCGACGCGCGCTCGGTCCGCGTCGTCTCCCGCGATCCCGGCGCCTTTCCCCAGCCGACCGGTCGCGAGGAGGAGTGGCGCTTCACTCCGCTGAAGCGGTTGCGCGGCCTGCTCGACGGCACCGCCGCCGGTCCGGACGGCACGGTCGACGGCAAGGTGGTTGTCGAGGTGGCGGCTGCTCCCGAGGTCGTTGTCAGCTCGCTGGAGGCCGACGACCCGCTGGTCGGCTCCGTGCTCACCCCGGCCGACAAGGTGGCGGCGACCGCGATGGCCGGCTTCGGCACCGGCACCCTGGTCACCGTCCCGCGGCACACCGTGGCCAGCACGCCCACCGTGGTGACCATCCGCGGCGAGGGCGGCACGGCGTACGGCCATCTCGTGGTCGACGTCGCCGAAGGGGCGCAGGCGGTGGTCGTCCTGGACCACGTCGGCACCGCCACCTTCGCCGGCAATGCCGAGTTCCGCATCGGCAATGCCGCCTCGCTCACCGTGGTGAGCCTGCAGGACTGGGACGCCGACGCGGTGCACCTCGGCGCACACGCAGCCCTGGTCGGGCGCGACGCACGGTTCCGCTCGATCGTGGTCACCCTCGGAGGCGACCTGGTCCGGCTGACACCGACCGTCACCTTCGCCGGGCCCGGCGGCGACGCCGAGCTGCTCGGGCTCTACTTCGCCGACGCCGCCCAGCACCTCGAGCACCGGCTGTTCGTCGACCACGGCGTACCCAACTGCCGGAGCCGGGTGACCTATAAGGGCGCGCTGCAGGGCGAGGACGCGCACACGGTCTGGATCGGCGACGTGCTGATCCGGGCCGAGGCGGTCGGCACCGACACCTACGAGCTCAACCGCAACCTGCTGCTCACCGACGGCGCCCGCGCCGACTCGGTGCCCAACCTGGAGATCGAGACCGGCGAGATCACCGGCGCCGGCCACGCCAGCGCCACCGGGCGCTTCGACGACCTGCAGCTGTTCTACCTGCAGTCGCGCGGGATCCCGGCCGACACGGCGCGCCGGATGGTGGTCCGTGGCTTCTTCGCCGACGTGGTCCAGCAGATCGGCGTACCCGAGCTGGAGGAGCGGCTGACCACCGCCATCGACGCCGAGCTCGAGCGGGTGCTCGCATGAGCGCCCAGACGCTGCCCACCTGGGTGCGGGTCTGCTCGGTGGGCGAGGTCGCCAACGACAGCGCGATCCGGGTCGAGGTCGGCGACGTCCCGATCGCCGTCGTGAAGAGCGACGACGTGATCTACGCGATCTACGACATCTGCTCGCACGCCGAGGTCTCGCTCTCCGAGGGCGACGTCGACGGCACCACCCTGGAGTGCTGGCTGCACGGCTCGCGCTTCGACCTGCACAGCGGCCGTCCCACCGGCCTGCCGGCCACCAAGCCGGTGCCCGTCTATCCCGTCAAGATCGAGGGCGATGACGTGTTCGTCGCCGTTACGGAGTCCTGACCCTCATGTCCACGCTCGAGATCCGCGACCTGCACGTCTCCGTCGACACCACCGAGATCCTCCGGGGCGTGGACCTGACCGTGAAGCAGGGTGAGACGCACGCGATCATGGGCCCGAACGGTTCCGGCAAGTCGACGCTGGCCTACTCCGTGGCCGGTCACCCCAAGTACACCGTCACCAGCGGCACCGTCACCCTCGACGGCCAGGACGTCCTCGCGATGACCGTGGACGAGAGGGCCCGGGCCGGGCTCTTCCTCGCCATGCAGTACCCGGTCGAGGTTCCCGGCGTCTCGGTCTCCAACTTCCTGCGTACGGCGGCCACCGCCGTCCGTGGCGAGGCACCCAAGCTCCGGCTGTGGGTCAAGGAGATGAAGACGGCGATGAGCGCGCTCGACATGGACCCGAGCTTCGCCGAGCGCAACGTGAACGAGGGGTTCTCCGGCGGGGAGAAGAAGCGGCACGAGATCCTCCAGCTCGAGCTGCTCCAGCCGAAGATCGCGATCCTGGACGAGACCGACTCCGGTCTCGATGTCGACGCGTTGCGGGTCGTCTCCGAGGGCGTCAACCGGGTCCGCGACGCCGGCACCACGGGGACGCTGCTGATCACGCACTACACCCGGATCCTGCGCTACATCCGCCCCGACCACGTGCACGTGTTCATCCGCGGCCGGATCGTCGAGGAGGGCGGCCCGGAGCTAGCCGAGCGGCTGGAGAACGAGGGCTACGAGCGCTACGGCGACCTGGGCTCCGAGACGCCCGTTGACGAGGGAGTCGCCTCGTGACCGCCACCGTCACCGGCCCACCAGCAGTGGCCCGCTTGGGCACGCCGTACGACGTCGAGCTGCTGCGCAAGGACTTCCCGATCCTGCGGCGGCGGGTGCACGGCGGCCGCCCGCTGGTCTACCTCGACAACGCGGCCACCTCGCAGAAGCCGACTGCCGTACTGGACGCCATGCGCGACTACTACGAGCTGCACAACGCCAACGTGCACCGCGGCATCCACGTGCTGGCCGAGGAGGCGACTGCCCTCTACGAGGACTCCCGCGACAAGGTGGCCGCACTGGTCGGTGCGCAGCGTGAGGAGGTCGTGTTCACCAAGAACGCCACCGAGGGCATCAACCTGGTCGCCTACGCGATGGGCAACGCGGCCACCGCCGGCCCGGAGGCCGATCGGTTCCGTCTCGGCCCGGGCGACGAGATCGTGATCACCGAGATGGAGCACCATTCCAACATCGTCCCGTGGCAGCTGCTCTGCCAGCGCACCGGCGCGACGCTGCGCTGGTTCCCGCTGACCGACGAGGGCCGGCTCGACCTGACCGACCTAGACGACCTGGTCACCGAGCGCACCAAGGTGCTCTCCTTCGTCCACCAGTCCAACATCCTGGGCACGGTCAACCCGGTGCCGACCCTGGTTGCCCGCGCCCGCGCTGTCGGCGCACTGGTCCTGCTCGACGCCTGCCAGTCGGTCCCGCATATGGGGCTGGACGTGCGGACCCTCGACGTCGACTTCCTGGTCTTCTCCGCCCACAAGATGTGCGGGCCGACCGGCATCGGCGTGCTCTGGGGGCGGTCCGGGCTGCTGGGTGCGCTGCCGCCGTTCCTCGGCGGCGGCGAGATGATCGAGTCGGTCACCATGGGCGCCACCACGTTCGCCGCGCCGCCGCACCGGTTCGAGGCGGGTACGCCGCCGATCGCCCAGGCCGTCGGTCTGGGCGCGGCCTGCGACTACCTCTCGGCCGTCGGGCTCGACGCGATCGCTGCGCACGAGCGCGAGATCACGTCGTACGCCCTCGACGGTCTGGCTTCCGTCGCGGGGCTGCGCGTCATCGGGCCGCCGACGGCGGACGACCGCGGGTCCGCGATCTCCTTCGCGCTGCCCGGCATCCACCCGCACGACGTCGGCCAGGTGCTCGACGAGCAGGGGATCGCGGTGCGGGTCGGCCACCACTGCGCCCGGCCGACCTGTCTGCGCTACGGCGTCCCGGCGACGACCCGGGCCTCGTTCTACCTCTACAGCACGACGGCCGAGGTCGACGCTTTGGTGGAAGGTCTCGGCCGGGTCAAGGCGTTCTTCTCCTCGTGAGCACCATGCCGCTGGAGTCGATGTACCAGGAGATCATTCTCGACCACTACCGACGGCCGCATCACCGCGGCCTGCGCGAGCCGTACGACGCCGAGGTGCACCACGTGAACCCGACCTGTGGTGACGAGGTGACACTGCGGGTGAAGGTGGCCGACGGCGCCGTCGTCGACGTCTCCTACGACAGCGAGGGCTGCTCGATCAGCCAGGCCAGCACGTCGGTGATGACCGACCTGGTGATCGGTCGCACGATCGAGGAGGCGCTGGGCACGGCCGAGGAGTTCCTGCGGCTGATGCAGTCGAAGGGCGCGGTCGAGCCCGACGAGGACGTGCTGGAGGACGGCATCGCGTTCGTGGGCGTGGCGAAGTACCCGGCCCGCATCAAGTGCGCGCTGCTCGGGTGGATGGCATGGAAGGACGCGACAGCGCAGGCTGTGGCCGGAGCACCGACGACCGAGGAGACACCGTGACCGAGGCAGCCGTAACCAAGCCTGACGTGGAGGACCTGACCGAGGCGATGCGCGACGTCGTCGACCCCGAGCTCGGCATCAACGTGGTCGACCTCGGCTTGGTCTACGGCATCTCCGTCGACGACGCCAACGCCGCCACCATCGACATGACGCTCACCTCCGCCGCCTGCCCGCTGACCGATGTGATCGAGGACCAGACCCGGCAGGCGCTGGAAGGGCTGGTCGCCGACTTCCGGATCAACTGGGTCTGGATGCCACCGTGGGGCCCGGACAAGATCACCGACGACGGCCGGGAGCAGCTGCGCGCGCTGGGCTTCAACGTCTGATCGAGGGCTAGGAGCCTCGCAGCCACAGCGATGCCGAGGCGGGCTGGACCGTCGTCCTGACCACGCTGAGCAGGTCGCGGCTCAGCTCGTCGAGGTAGACCTGCTCGCGTAGTCGCGCACTGAACGCCTCTACCGTCCGGCCGGCGTCGTAGCGGGCCCGGTTGAACCGGCGGTCGACGCCGTGCTGTATCCGCCGGCGCAGCGGCTGGAGAACCGCGGCGACGGCCAGCGTCGACACCGCGACCCCGAGCGACGAGCTCACCGGCAGCACCCGGGTCAGTGTCGTCACGAGCCCGGCGTACAGCGCCACCAGCAGCCCGGTGAGCACGGCGTAGGCGACGGTCCGGCTGATGATCCGGTCGATGTCGTAGAGCCGGTAGCGGAACAGGGCGATGCCGAGGCCGCCGAGCAGCGCGCACGCGCCGATCACGTTGAGCACCGGTACCGACGAGGGAAACGGCTGGCCGAGCACCTGGCTGGCCACGAAGACGAACGCCCCGAAACAGAACCACTTGACCTGCTGTCGTTGCTGGCCGCCGCTGCTGCGCAGTCGCACCACCAGCGACGCCACGCCCGCGCCGCCGCCGCACAGCAGCAGGACAACGCCGGCCAGGATGCTCAGCCCCACCGGCCCGGTCGACGGCGGCTTGGTCTGGACGAGCTCCAGACCGCGGAAAGGCCACGCGGCGTCTGCGAACACCGCCAGCAGCACGATGGTGCCTACCGAGGAGGCGTAGACGGCCGGTCGCCACCGGCGGCTCACCAGCCGCCCGTCGGGGAAGACCAGCGGGAGCACGCAGAGGGCCAGCGCGAAGCCCGGAATCCATGTCCAGGTCTGCAGCCAGCTGACGAACGCGCCGCCCGGCAGGGAGCCGGGACGCGTCACCAGCGCGTACGTCGCGTACTCGCCCCCCATATTGCTCACCGCCTGGGACAGGCCGATGCCGATGAGGAGCCAGCCGACCGCCTGACGCGGCTGGCGAGCCACCACGATCAGGCCGAGCGCGGGGGCGACCACAGCGAGGACGATGCTGCCGGCTTCGGCGGGCTGGCTGAGTAGGCGGGCCTGCCCTGCGCTGACGGCGGCCAAGACGATCGCCGCCGCGCTGAGCAGCACCGAGGCTGCGGCGGCTCCCCACGCGAGCAGGGCAGGGCCGCGCACCCGCACCGTGCACCTCCGCCCGCCCGACCTCGTCGGTCGCGGGCTATCTCAGCACGCCGTCGTCCCGTTACCGTTACGGCAACGAGCGCCGCATGCGCTCCGATCCCGGAGAGGGACCAGCCATGCGCGGGACCATGCAGGACTACCCGCTCACCATCGCGGCGATCGTGCGGCACGGGATCAACACCTTCGGCGACGCCGTCATCGTGTCCCCGACCGACGAGGGCAGCCGGACGACGACGTTCCGGGAGACCGCACAGCGGGCCGGCCGGCTGGCGGGCGCCCTGCGAAGGCTGGGCGTCGCCGGCGACGACCGCGTCGCCACCTTCGCCTGGAACAACCAGGCCCATGTCGAGGCCTACCTCGCCGTACCGTCGATGGGTGCTGTCCTGCACACCTTGAACATCCGGCTGTTCCCGGAGCAGGTCGTCTACATCGCCAACCACGCCGAGGACAAGGTCGTCCTCGTCGACGCCAGCCTGGTCGGGACGCTGGCCAAGACGCTGCCGGAGATGAAGACGGTCGAGCACGTGGTCGTCGTCGGCGAGACCGACACGTCGGCTCTGGGTGCCGGTACCGCGCAGGTGCACGACTACGAGTCGCTGCTCGCCGCCGAGCAGCCGGACTTCGACTGGGCCGACGTCGAGGAGACCGACGCCGCCGCCCTCTGCTACACCAGCGGTACGACCGGCAACCCCAAGGGCGTCGCCTACAGCCATCGCTCCACCTATCTGCACAGCCTGGGCATCTGCCACAGCAATGTCGTCGGGCTGGCCGAGGGCGACCGCGTCCTGCCGGTCGTCCCGATGTTCCATGCCAACGCGTGGGGACTCGTCTACGCCGCGTTCATGTCCGGCGCCGACATCGTGCTGCCCGACCGGTTCCTGCAGGCGGCACCGCTCACGGCGCTGATCGCCGCGGAGAAGGTGACGGTCACCTCCGGCGTACCGACGATCTGGAACGACGTCCTGCAGTACGCCCGGGCCAACCCGGTGGACCTGTCCTCCTTGCGCACCGTGACCTGTGGTGGCTCAGCGGTGCCCCGGTCACTGATGGAGGCATACGACCGCGAGCTCGGGATCACGGTCACGCAGGGCTGGGGCATGACCGAGACATCGCCGGTCGCGTCGATGGCGCTGCCGCCCAAGACGGCCACCGGCGAGGACTACTGGCGCTACCGCGACACGGCCGGCCGGGTGATCTTCGGCGTCGAGGCCCGCATCACCGCCGACGACGGCTCGGTGCTGCCGGCCGACGGCAGGTCGGTGGGCGAGATCGAGGTCCGGGGGCCGTGGATCACCGGCTCGTACTTCCTCGACGACGCTGCCGAGAGGTTCCACGACGGGTGGTTGCGCACCGGCGACGTCGGTACTCTCGACGGCCAGAACTTCCTGCGGATCTCCGACCGGGCCAAGGACGTGATCAAGTCCGGCGGGGAGTGGATCAGCTCGGTCGAGCTCGAGAACGTGCTGATGGCTCACCCGGACGTCCTGGAGGCGGCCGTGGTCGGCGTACCGGACGAGAAGTGGGGCGAGCGGCCGCTCGCCGGCGTCGTCCTGCGACCGGGCGCCGACGTCAGCCTGGAGGCGCTGCGCGAGCACCTTGCCGGTCAGATCGCGCGCTGGCAGGTGCCGGAGCGCTGGGCCAAGGTGCCGGAGATCCCCAAGACCAGCGTGGGCAAGTTCGACAAGAAGGTGTTGCGCGCCCGCTACGGAGAGGGCGAGCTCGACGTGACGACGCTGTGACGTCCAACCAGGGGCGCCTCCCACCACAGGGTGGTCACGTCCCGGGCGGCGAACTGGTAGTCAGCCGGTAGCGCGGCGTCGACGGCCGGGTCCGCACTGGCCGGCAGGCAGAGCCGGCGGCGGACGAATGCCACCAGCTGTGTCCGCTCGGTGCGCCGGCCCGGCCGCTGCCAGCTCTCGACGGACACCGTCAACCCCATGTCGCGCAGGACCTCGACGGCTAAGGCAGCGGTCGGGCCGGCGGGCCGGGCGAGCCCGTGGAAGCGCATCCAGAGGTTGTTCGTGGACACCCACGGATGGCACGCCGTGAGCTCCACGACCACGCGGCGACGCGCCGCAGCCGTCAGCGCCGCGGCGAAGGCCGGCAGGTCGGCGACGTTGTAGAACACGTGATGGGCGAGCACGACGTCGGCGGTTCCCGCCTCAGCAGCCACCTGGGGCCAGCTGCCGGCGATCTCCCGGTGCCCGACCCCGCGCTGCGCCGCGGCCGCGGCATAGGCCGCCAGCATGGCCGGCGATGAGTCCACCCCGACGAGGGAGCCGGCCGGGGGCACGAGCGCCATGCTGGCCCGGCCTCCACCGCAGCCGATGTCGAGGACGCTGCCGCCGTCGGCCAGCGCCGCCAGCGCGTGCCGGCGCGAGGGGTCCTCGGCCGGGTCGTCATCGGCTGGGTCGGCGGTGAACATCCCCACCGGAAAGCCGTACGGCGACTCCGGCGCGGCGTCGAGGATGGCGTCCGGGATCGCCCAGGCCGCCAGCTCGGCGCGCCACCGCGCGGCCGGCTCGCCCGCCCCACCCATGGCGGCCATCATGCCGCGTGCGAGTGGGAAGGGTTGACCGCGCCGATTCGTTGAGGCAGACAGTTGCACGCGCAATCCTTGACCGCCCTGGAGGTCGCAGATGCCCGCCGTCACCGCCGACACCCTCACGCTGCCGCGCTTGCGCGAGTCGGGCCTCGGCAACACCGAGCGGCCGGTCGTCTCGGTGACGAACGCCCCGTCGGGCTTCGAAGGGGAGGGGTTCCCGGTCCGCCGGGCTTTCGCCGGGGTCGACCAGCGGCTGCTCGACCCGTTCATCCACATGGACCAGATGGGTGAGGTCGACTACGCGCCGTACGAGCCGAAGGGCACCTCCTGGCACCCGCACCGCGGCTTCGAGACGGTCACCTATCTGATCGACGGCACCTTCCACCACCAGGACTCCAACGGTGGCGGTGGCGTGATCACCAACGGCGCCACCCAGTGGATGACGGCCGGCGCCGGCATCCTGCACATCGAGGCACCGCCGGAGGAGCTGGTCGTCAGCGGCGGGCTGTTCCACGGCATCCAGCTCTGGGTCAACCTGCCGGCCGCGCAGAAGTGGACGCCGCCGGCGTACCAGAACATCGAGGGACCCGACGTCGCGCTGCTGTCCTCGCCGGACGGCGGGGCGCTGGTCCGCGTGATCGCCGGTGAGGTGGACGGCCACGTCGGCCCCGGTTCGACGAACACTCCGATCACCCTGCTGCATGCGACAGTCGCGCCGGGGGCGCGGCTCGTCCTGCCGTGGCGGGCCGACTTCAACGCGCTGGCGTACGTGCTGGCCGGCTCCGGCCGGGTGGGTGCCGAGGGCCGGCCGGTCGGGACCGGGCAGCTGACCGTCTTCGGGGTCGGCGACCAGATCACTGTGAGCGCGGACGACCGCAGCACGCTCGAGGTGCTCGTCCTCGGCGGCCGGCCGATCCGCGAGCCGGTGGCCTGGTACGGACCGTTCGTCATGAACACCGCTGAGGAGATCCGCACCGCGATGGCCGACTTCCAGGCCGGCAAGCTCGGTGTCATCCCGGCCAGCCGGATGCCGCACGCGGGCGCCTCACCCGACGCCCCCGCGTAGACTGGTTGCTGTGACCCTGCTCCTGGACTGACCGGTCGGCCGCCCGCGCGATGTTGCGGGCGAGCGCTTCCGCCGTACCCGGATTCGAGCAGGAAGACGACGTCCTCATGATCACCGCGACCGAGCTCGAGCTGCGTGCTGGCGCCCGCCCGCTGCTGGCGGCGGCGAGCTTCCGGGTGGCTCCGGGTGACCGGATCGGCCTGGTCGGCCGCAACGGAGCCGGCAAGACCACGCTGACGCGCGTGCTGGCAGGGGAGGGGCTGCCGGCCGCCGGTTCGGTCACCACCGCCGGCGCGGTGGGCTATCTGCCGCAGGACCCGCGCACGGGCGACCTGGCCGAGCTGGCCCGCGACCGCGTGCTGTCGGCCCGCGGCCTGGACGCGATCGTGCGGGACATGCGCGCGGCCGAGGTCGCCATGGCCAGCGCGGACGACGCCCTCCGGGACACCGCCGTACGCCGGTACGGCCGGCTCGAGGAGCGCTTCCACGTGCTGGGGGGCTACGCGGCCGAGGCCGAGGCGGCGGCCATCGCCTCCAGCCTGGGCCTGCCGGACCGGGCCCTCAGCCAGCCGCTGGGGACCCTCTCGGGCGGCCAGCGGCGGCGGGTGGAGCTGGCCCGGATCCTTTTCAGCGGCGCCGAGACGCTGTTGCTGGACGAGCCCACCAACCACCTCGATGCCGACTCCATCGGCTGGCTGCGCGACTTCCTGCGCACCCACCAGGGCGGCCTGGTGGTCATCAGCCACGACGTCGAGCTGCTCGAGCACACCGTCAACAGGGTGTTCCACCTGGACGCCAACCGCGGCGAGCTCGACGTCTACAACGTCGGCTGGCGCACCTACCTCGAGCAGCGTGAGACCGACGAGCGGCGCCGCAAGCGCGAGCGCAGCAACACCGAGGCGAAGGTCACCCAGTTGCGCGCCCAAGCCGACCGGATGCGCTACAAGGCGACCAAGGCACGGGCGGCCCAGAGCATGGACAAGCGGGCCGAGCGGCTGATGGCCGGCCTGGAGCAGGTCCGCAGCGCCGACAAGGTGGCCCGGCTGCGCTTCCCGGACCCGGCCCCATGCGGGCGCACGCCGCTGACCGCGACCGGGCTGTCCAAGTCGTTCGGCTCGCTGGAGGTGTTCACCGACGTCGACCTGGCCGTCGACCGCGGCAGCAAGGTGGTGATCCTCGGCCTCAACGGTGCCGGCAAGACCACGCTGCTGCGGCTGCTGGCCGGCATCGAGGAGCCCGACACGGGCACCGTCGACGCCGGCCACGGCCTCCGGCTCGGCTACTACGCGCAGGAGCACGAGACCCTCGACACCAGCCGGACGGTGCTGGAGAACATGGCCTCGGCAGCCCCCGACACCAAGGACGCCGAGCTGCGCCGGATCCTCGGCGCGTTCCTGTTCTCCGGGGACACCGTCCACCAGCCGGCCGGCACGCTCTCCGGCGGGGAGAAGACGCGGCTCGCGCTGGCCGGTCTGGTCTGCTCGGCGGCCAACGTGCTGCTCCTCGACGAGCCGACCAACAACCTCGACCCGGTCAGCCGGGCGGAGGTGCTCAAGGCGCTCGCGACCTTCAACGGGGCGGTCGTCCTGGTCACCCACGACGAGGGCGCGGTCGAGGCGCTGAACCCGGAGAAGGTGATCCTACTGCCGGACGGGGTCGAGGACACCTGGAGCAGCGAGCTCGCCGACCTCGTCGCGCTGGCCTAGCCCGGTGGACCTGATGCGCTGGCTGGCCGAGCTCGACCAGCGCGTGTTCGGTCGGGCCGACGCCCCCGCGGCCGGCGGCAGCGGTGCCTACTCGCCGTACGCCGGGTTGTTGGCGCTGGCGACGAAGGCCTTCGCCGGTGCGGCGGTGCTCTCGACGGTGCTCGAGGTCGTCGTCCACCGCCGCCCGGTCGCCACCGGCGCCTTCGTGCTGGTGGGCCTGCTGATCGGCGCGCTGGCTGGCCACACCATCGGGGAGCGGATCGCGACGCTGGCGGCGTACGCACGGCCGGTGCCCGCCCGGGCCGCCATCGAGCCCAGCGCACTCACCCCGGTCGCGGCCGGCACCGGTCTGGCGACGCTGGCGCTGCTGCTCGGGCTACCGCCACTGGCGCACTTCCCGACGATCGTGCCGGGGGTGCTGGCGGCGGCGGCGGCGCAGTTCGCCCTCCAGCGCACTGCGGTGGGCCGAGCCGAGCGGGCCCTCGACGCCACCCTGCTCGCCCCGGCGAAGGCGCTGCTCGTGGCCGAGGACACGTTCCGGGTCACCAGGTCGTCCGCAGCACCGCCTCCGTGACCACCGCGGACAGCGCGCCGATCCCGACCAGAAGCAGTGGGGTGGGTGCCGAGTTCTCGCCGTTCCCGTCGCGACCGGCCGGCGGCCGGCGTTCCGGTGCGACCGCCGGCACCAGGAGCCACGGGAAGAACGGCAGCCAGGACCGCTCGACCTCCCCGCGGGAGAGCCCGGAGGCCAGCGCGAACCCGACCGCCAGCCCCGCCCCGACCAGGAACGGCCAGCCCGGGGTACGCCGGGTCTTGCGGACAGCGGCGATCGCGGTCGGCCCGCAGGCCAGCAGCAGCAGCAGGATGTCGAGCAGGGACCAGACCAGCCAGGAGCGGTGCGGCTCGACCCGCAGCGAGAAGTCGGCCTGGGCGGCGGTCAGTCCGTCGGGCCACACGAACCCGGCGCCGCGGGCCAGCGCGAGCGGTACCAGCGCCGCGAGGCCGGTGAAGATGTTGAGCAGCGGTCGCCGCCGGACGAAGTAGCAGACGATCACGGTCACCCCCAGCCAGGCGACTGCATAGGAGAACAGCGCACCCACCCCGAGCAGCAGGCCGCAGGCAGCGGCCCACCAGGGCGAGCGGCGGGCCTCGCTGGCCAGCACCCCGCAGGTGAGGGCGGCAGCACAGACCGCCGTGGTGACGGCGTCCATGCTGACCGCGACCCAGACGGCGTACGGGGCGAGCACCAGCACCGGAACGAGCCGCCGGGCCGCCCCTGCGCCGCACAGCGAGCGGGTCGCGACCGCCACGAGTGGCACGGTCAGGCAGCCGACCAAGGTGATCGCGAGGCCGATGGCGGCCGGCCGGACGATCCCGACCTGGCGGATCCCGGCGAGCAGCAGCACCGGCGCCGGCGGGTGCTGACGGGTGGCGACCGTGTAGTGGCCCGACGCGGCTACGAAGCCGGCCAGGAAACGCGCCGGGTGGCCGGCCACCGCAGGCAGGTCGCGCAGGTACTCCTGCGGGTCGGTGACCGGTGCCGCCAGCCCGCTGCCGCCGTCGACGACCGCCAGGGCCAGCGCCCAGGCCAACGCGGCCAGGTAGCCGGTCAGCATCAGCCAGCGCCAGCCGAGCCGCTCGTGCAGCCGCGCCCGTACGCCGGCCAGCACCGCCACGGCCACCGCCGGCGCGAGCAGCGTCCCTGGGGTGATCTTGACGCGGTACCGGCCGGTGAAGGGGGCACTCGCCGTACCGATGCGGGCGTGCAGGGCAACAGCGAGCGCGGTCAGCGCGAGCCCGGCGCCGACCAGTAGGAGCCAGCCGACTCCGTCGCGCCACTCGGTGCGCGCCGGCCACCCGGCAGCCGCCGTGCCGTCCCCGGCCGCGCCGCCGAGCTCGCGGACGGAGGGCATCCCACAACGGTATCGGGGCAGGCTGGGGACATGACCGCGCTGGATCTCACCGGCTCCCGGCGAGCAGCGTTCGCCACCCTGGTGGAGGACGCCCAGCGCGCGCTGGGGCGGATCCGCTACGGCTCGGTGTTCCGGGTGGGCACCGCGACCGTCGTGCTCAATCCCGACTCCCCCCTGGCGTCGGCCAACTTCGCGGGCACGCTGACCGGGTCACCAGCCGCCGCCCAGGCCACGCTGGAGCTGCTGCCGGTGGTCTGGGCCGAGGCGGACCGCTCCGCGGTGGTGCTGCTCGACTCCCCGTCCTGTCTGCCCGAGCTCTCGCTGCTGGCGGAGGAGACCGGCTACGAGGCCGCGGAGGAGCTCGCCGTCCTGGTGCTGACCGACCCGGCGGCGCTCGTGCAGGGCGAGCCCGGACGGCTGGCCCGGCCGGTCGCCGAGCAGGAGGAGTGGCAGGTCGCCGGGGTTCTCGCCGAGGCATTCGGCTGGTCGGAGCAGGTCGCCCGGCGACACGGCGTCGTGCTCGGGCACCGCCTCGACGACCCGCGCTTCCTCGCTCTGGGGGCGGGGGAGGGCGGCAGCTTCGACGGGCCGCTCGTCGCGGTTGCCACGGCGTTCGTCGACGCCGGCCTCGGCCTCGTCAGCGAGGTGGCGGTGCTTCCCGACGCCCGCGGGTCCCGGCTGGGGCGGCCGGTGGCGAGCGCGGCGGTCGCCATGTGCCTGGCGCGTGGCGCGCGGATCGTCGCTCTGTCGACCGAGGCCGGCGGCACCGCCGAGGGCTTCTGGGCCGGGCTGGGGTTCGAGCCGGCCTACGACACGGTGGCCTACACCAGGCGGTGGTAGCCGACCCCGGTGGCGGTGCCGTCGAATAAGAGTGATCATGGGTGTTCCGGATCACCGCTGAGGGGAAAGAGGCAGCTCTACCCCTCGACCCGCGACACCGATGGAGGCCTCCGTGGCAGAGCTCAAGAAGGGCAGCCGGGTCACCGGCGCCGAGCGCGACAAGCTCGCCGTCGACCTGCGCAAGAAGTACGACGGCGGACAGAGCATCCGCCACCTGGCCGAGGCGTCGGGACGCTCGTACGGCTTCGTCCACCGCATCCTGTCGGAGTCGGGGACCAGCCTGCGCGGCCGTGGTGGAGCCACCCGCGGCAAGGCCAAGAGCGGCGCCCGCAAGAGCTGAGTACCGGGCGGCTAGTCTCGGCCGCGTCCGGCGGCTTCGCCGGGACCGAGTCCGGGAAGGGGTCGCCGGTGTCCGGCGCAGCGCACGAGGCAGCCGACCTGCCTTCGGCGGACCGGCTGGCCACCGTCGGCCTGCGCCTGGAGGTGGCCGACGCGGTGGCTACGGTCGTCCTCGACCGTCCCGAGCGTCGCAACGCCCAGACGCCCGCGATGTGGACGGCGCTGGCCGACATCGGGCGGGGGCTGCCGGCCGGCGTACGGGTCGTGGTCTTTCGCGGCGAGGGCGCGTCGTTCTCGGCCGGGATCGACCTGGCGATGTTCACGCCGGAGGGCCTGCCGGGAACGCTCAGCCTGCTCGACATGGCCGGGCTCCCAGACGACGACGCGCAGCGGGTGATCTCCGGATTCCAGGACGCTTTCACGTGGCAGCGCAGGTCCGACATCGTGAGCATCGCGGCCGTGCAGGGGCACGCCGTGGGTGGCGGCTTCCAGCTCGCACTCGCCTGCGACCTGCGCGTGCTGGCCGACGACGCGCAGTTCACGATGGCCGAGACGATGCGCGGCATCGTGCCCGACCTCGGCGGCAGCGGTCTGCTCGTCGACCTCGTGGGCTACCCGAGGGCACTCGAGATCTGCGCCACCGGCCGGCGGGTCGGTGCCGCTGAGGCGCTGCGGCTGGGTCTGGCCGAGGTCGTCGTACCCCGCGACGAGCTGGACGCGACAGTGAAGGACCTGGTCGCCGCCCTCCTCAGCGCGCCGCCGGGAGCGGTCGCGGAGACGAAGGCGCTGCTCGGCGGCGCCCGCTCGCGCACGACCGAGGAGCGGCTGGCCGCGGAGCGGGCGGCCCAGCTGCGTCGGCTGCGCAACCTGGCCGGCGTACCCGAGAACGAGTCCTAGGAGAGTCGTGGACCTGAGCCTCAGCTCCGACCATCTGGACGTCCGCAAGGCGATGCGCGAGTGGGTCGACGACGTGGTGGTGCCGCGGTCGCTGTCGAACGACCGCGAGGAGCGGTTCCCGCAGGAGGCGCTCGACGGCCTGCGCCAGACGGGCTTCATCGGGCTGACCATCCCCGAGGAGTACGGCGGAGGCGGCGCCGACCCGCTGTC
>JALYXH010000079.1 GCA_030947185.1 Actinomycetota bacterium
GCCCGGGCCGGCTCGCCACCGCGGGGCCGTCGGCGTGGCAGGTAGGGCTGGCCGCCGCCGCCGAGGTCGGGCTGCTGGCTGCGTGGAGCGCGGCCGCCCTGACGTGGTGGGACGACCGCGCGACGACCAGGCTCAGGCCTTGATGACCACGGTCTGCAGGATCTTGTCGCTGAAGGTCTGCCGCTTGGCGTCCCACAGCGGCCAGAGGTAGCCGAGATAGCAGGGCAGCTGGTCGACGATGTGCAGGAAGTACCGCCCGATCGACAGCCCGGCGCCGATCACCTGGCCGTCGCGCTCGCGCAGGACCTTGATGCCGACCACCCGCTTGCCGATCGTCTGGCCGGTGCGTCCCTGAACGACCAGCTGCCAGATGACGAAGCCGAAGCCGCCGAGGTAGCCCAGCGCGAAGAACAACCCGCCGAGAGCCGATGAGGCCCGACCCAGGACCGCGCCGATGATGGCGCCCGCGACGACGAAGGCGAGGAAAAGCAGCCCGTCCAGCAGCGTGGCGCCGATCCGCTGGATCCAGCTCGCCAGAGGTGGCCCCTGCCAGCCGGGGTTGGCGTACGGCGAGCCGTAGCCGGGCGCGCCGTACTGCTGGGGGGCGCCGTACTGCTGGGGGGCGCCGGACTGCGGCGGTGCGCCGTAGGGCTGGGCGCCGGCGGGTGGCGGGTAGTAGGGCACGGCCTGCCCGGGCGGGTTGGCCCCACCCGGCGGCGGACCCTCGGAAGGGTTCTCGCTGCGCTGCGGCTCCTCGGCGTGCGGGGGCGGCTCGGGGGGTGTGCTCACGGTGTCCTCCGGGAGGGTTGGCTCAGCGAGGCGATCAGGAGCCGACCACGCCGAGTCGGACGAGCTGCCAGACCTCGGCCATCGTCAGGGCCAGGGCGACGATCAGCCAGCGGACGCGCCGTGTCGTTGCCCACCAGACACGGGCCGGACCGAGCGGCGCGAGCGTCAGCGTGACAGCGCCGAGCACGGTCAACGGCGCAGCCCGCAGGGCACCGAGCAGGTCGCCCCGGCCGATACCGACAGCAGCGGTGGTGCTGCCACACAGCGGACAGGGCACGCCCGTGGTGGCCCTGAACAGGCAGAGGGTCGCCGGCCGGTGCGGGATGTGGACTGCCGCTACCGCCACGGCCAGCCCGGCCAGCACGGCGCCACGGGCAGCAGCCGTGGCTGCTGACCCCGCCCGGGCCGGCAGGCCCGCGGGCGCGTGCGGCGGCTGCGTCGTCGCCGGCCGGGACCGGGCTACTTGGCGACCTGGTTGGCGAACTGCTGCTGGCACTGCTGCACCGCGGCAGAGTTGCTGCCTGCCTTGTTGAGGCAGTCGCGGTACTGCTGCACCTCGCTCTTGTGCCGGGACAGGAACGTCGCTCCGACCGCGACCAGGACGATCGAGAGCAGCAGGCCCACGATGCCGAGGATCGCACCGGTCAGCGCAACTCCGCCGTTCGTGGCCTCCCGCCGCTTGGCCCGGCCACGGCCGACGAACCCGAGAACGATGGCGAGCAGGCCGAACAGCAGGCCGAGCACAACCGTGACGGAGCCGAGCACGGCGAGGATGCCCAGGATCAGAGCCGCGATGCCTAACCCGTTCCGCGGTGGCCCGACAGCTGCTCCATAGCCAGCCGGGGCGGTGCCGTAGGCCGGTTCGCCGCTGTAGCTGCCGCGGCCGGCCGCTGCCGGCTCGGGCTCGGGCGCGGAGTCAGGGTGCCGCCGCGGCTCGTCGGCAGAAGGACCTGGCTCGTTCGGAGTCTGCGTCACGGTGTGTCCGCCTCCTGTTGCCTGTTGGCTGCACCGGTTCCCGGCCCGATATCGTGCGGGTGCCGGCACTGCCACGCGTTCCGTGCACCGGTTGCCGGGCCGGCTGATCGTACGCACCTGAGCCGAGGAGGAGCGCTGGTTGCCCGGCTCGTCGTCCTGGCCTCGGGTGAAGGTACGACGCTGCAAGGGTTCCTCGACGCCTCGGCCGACCCGGCATACGGCGCGCGGGTGGTCGCGGTGGGCACCGACCGCCCCGGCGTGCGGGCCCTGGAACGGGCCGCCGCGGCCGGCGTACGGACCTGGGTGGTGCCGCTGGGCGGCGCCGAGGACCGGGCCGCTTTCGACGAGCGAACCGCGGCCGCGATCGCCTCTGACGAACCTGACCTGGTCGTCTGTGCCGGCTACATGAAGATCCTCGGGCCGGCAGTGGTCCGACGCTTCCGCATCGTCAACACCCACCCGTCCCTGCTGCCGGCCTTCCCCGGCGCTCATGCGGTGCGGGACGCGATCGCCTACGGCGTGAAGGTGAGCGGTGTGACCGTGCACGTCGTGGACGAGGGCCTCGACTCCGGTCCGGTGCTCGCCCAGGCGGCGGTCGCCGTGCTCGACGACGACGACGAGGTGTCCCTGCGCCACCGGATCCAGGCTGTCGAACGGCCCCTCTACGTCGACCTGGTCGGCCGGCTGGCCCGTGCGGGCTGGCCGGGATTCCACCTTCCGTCCCCCCGCGAAGGGAACCAGCAGTGACCGCCCAGGACGACATCCGCCCGATCCGCCGGGCGCTGGTCAGCGTCTATGACAAGACGGGCCTCGCCGAGCTCGGCCTGGGACTGGCCGCCGCCGGCGTCGAGATCGTCTCGACCGGCTCGACCGCGGGGCTGCTGGAGGCGGCCGGCGTACCGGTCACGGCGGTGAGCGACCTCACCGGCTTCCCCGAGTGCCTGGAGGGCCGGGTGAAGACGCTGCATCCGCACGTGCACGCCGGGATCCTGGCCGACCTGCGCAAGCCCGAGCACGCGCAGCAGCTGGCTCAGCTCGGCATCGAGGCGTTCGACCTGGTCGTGGTCAACCTCTACCCGTTCCGGGACACGATCGCGACCCCCGGGGTGAGCGAGGACGAGTCGGTCGAGCAGATCGACATCGGCGGCCCGACCATGGTCCGCGCGGCTGCCAAGAACCACCCGTCGGTCGCCGTCGTCGTCGACCCGGCGCGCTACGGCGAGGTGGTCGAGGCGGTCAATGCGGGTGGCTTCCCGCTGGCGGCGCGCCGGGCGCTGGCGGCCGCAGCCTTCGCCCATACCGCGGCCTACGACGTCGCCGTGGCCAGCTGGTTCGCCCGGCCCGACGAGTTCCCGCCCTTCATGGCCGTCGCGCTCGAGCGGGCTGAGGTGCTGCGGTACGGCGAGAACCCGCACCAGGCTGCGGCGCTCTACGTCGACCACGACGCACCACCGGGGCTGGCCCAGGCCGAGCAGCTCCACGGGAAGGCGATGAGCTACAACAACTTCGTCGACACCGACGCCGCCCGGCGGGCCGCCTACGACTTCGACGAACCCTGTGTCGCGATCGTGAAGCACGCCAACCCCTGCGGCATCGCGTTGGGCGTGGATGTGGCCGAGGCACACCGCAAGGCGCACGCGTGCGACCCGGTCTCGGCGTTCGGTGGGGTGATCGCCTGCAACCGGCCGGTGTCGGTGGCGATGGCCGAGCAGGTCGCCGAGGTGTTCACCGAGGTGGTGGTCGCCCCGGCGTACGAGGAGGGTGCGGTGGAGGTGCTCGCGCGCAAGCCCTCCGTCCGGCTGCTCGTCTGCCCGTCGCCACCGGCCGGGACCCGGGTCGAGATGCGCGCGATCAGCGGCGGCATGCTGGTCCAGGGCGCCGACGTGTTCGCGCCCGGCGACGACCCGGCGACGTGGACGCTGCAGGCCGGTGAGGCAGCCGACGACGCCGGCCTGGCCGACCTCGCCTTCGCCTGGCGGGCGGTCCGCGCCGTGCGGTCCAACGCGATCCTCCTGGCGGCGGACCGGGCCACCGTCGGGGTCGGCATGGGCCAGGTCAACCGGGTGGACGCTGCCCGGCTGGCCGTGTCCCGGGCCGGCGAGCGGGCGGCCCGGGCGGTTGCCGCAAGTGACGCCTTCTTCCCATTCGCCGACGGGCTTGAAGTGCTGCTGGAGGCGGGGGTGCGCGCCGTCGTGGAGCCCGGCGGCTCGGTGCGCGACGAGCTGGTGGTCGCGGCCGCCAAGGCGGCCGGGGCGACGCTGTACTTCACCGGGACCCGCCACTTCGCTCACTGAGCCGGTCGACCGACCCGGCTGGTCGAGGTTGTGCCGACAGGACCGGGGTCATGGAAGACTGCGCCCCGTGACGGCGACAATCCTCGACGGCAGGACCACCGCAGCCGGCATCCGGCTCGACCTGACCGAGCGGGTGACGGCGCTGCGGGAGCGAGGTGTCGTCCCCGGGCTGGGGACGGTGATCGTCGGCGACGACCCGGGCAGCCGCTCCTATGTGGCCGGCAAGCACAGGGACTGCGCCGAGGTCGGCATCGCCAGCATCGCGCGCGAGCTGCCGGCGACCGCCACCCAGGCCGAGGTCGAAGCCGTCGTGGACGAGCTGAACGCCGACCCGGCCTGCACCGGCTACATCGTCCAGCAGCCGCTGCCGCGGGGGCTCGACGCCAACCTGGTGCTGGAGCGGATGAGCCCTGCCAAGGACGCGGACGGGCTGCACCCGGTCAACCTCGGCCGGCTCGTGCTGATGCAGGACGCGCCGCTGCCCTGCACCGCTCGCGCCGTGGTGGAGCTGCTCCGGCAGTACGGCGTGCAGCTGGCCGGCGCCAACGTGACAGTCGTCGGGCGGGGGGTGACGGCCGGCCGCCCGCTCGGGCTGCTCCTGACCAGGCGGAGCGAGAACGCGACCGTGACGCTGTGCCACACCGCGACCAGGGACCTGGCAGCGCACGTCCGGGACGCGGACATCGTGGTGGTGGCGGCCGGTGTACCCGGACTGGTCACCGCGGACATGGTGCGGCCGGGTGCCGCGGTGCTCGACGTCGGGATCACCCGCACGGAGGCCGGGCTGGTCGGCGACGTCGCGGCGGACGTCCGCGAGGTGGCCGGGCACCTGGCTCCCATGCCGGGTGGGGTCGGCCCGATGACGCGCGCGCTGCTGCTGACCAACGTGGTCGAGGCGGCCGAGGCGGCCCTGGCTCAGCCGGCCTGACGAGCCTTGTCGTCGTCGTCGGCCGGAAGCGGGCGGACCACGCCGGCGCTGATGACCTCGTTGGCCAGCCGGGCCCGCCGGTTGACCCCTTCGGCGATCTTGAACTTCTGGTAGAGACGGAGCAGGTGCTGCTTGACCGCCGCCTCGGTGACGACCAGCTCGGCGGCGATGTCGCGGGCGGTCGCCGGGGCCACGAACGCGTCATGGCGCAGCGCCGGGCGGCAGAGCGCGTTGAGCACCTCGAGCTCGCGCCGGGTCAGGTCCGGCGCGCTCATGCGGCGCATCTGCAGCGTGTCGGCGGACATCGACCCCGGCTGGCTCAGACCACCGATCCGGGTGCGGGCCATCCCGAAGGTGACGACGTCCCCGTCAGCGAGCAGCCGACGACCGACCGGCCGGCCGTTGACTCGGGTGCCGTTGGTGGACAGGCCGAGGTCGGCGACGTAGACGTGCTTGCCCCTGCAGACGATCTCGGCGTGCAGCCGCGAGACGCTGGGGTCGAGGATCAGGACGTCGACGCCCTCGCCCCGCCCGACGGTGGACAGGTCCGAGCGCAGCTCGCAGACCTGACCGGTCTCCTCGATGCGCAGGTAGGGCAAGTCCACGACGGTGATGTTCCTCCATGCCGGCGCCTCAGGACAAGCCGCTGACGGCCTGGCTGGACTACCCGCGTGCAGCCGGCGCCAACCGAGGCGCCCTGCGGCGCCGCCTGGCTAGAATCCGCGGCACTGGCGAGGAGGACTTTCGTATGCCGGGCAAGCCGTCGATCTCGTCGCCGTCCGGGACGGCTGCGGGCGCTCCGGTGCGGGCGGGGCGCGGGCTGGCCGATGTGGTGGCCGCCTCGACAGCGCTGTCCGACATCGACGGCCGGGCCGGCCGGCTGTTCTACCGCGGCTACGACATCCACGACCTGGGCGGCCGGATCAGCTTCGAGGAGTGCGTGCACCTCCTCCAGCGCGGTGCGCTGCCCGACCGGCACCAGCTGGAGCAGCTGCGCGCCGAGCTGGTCGCGGGTCGCGGCTTGGGAGCGACGGCTGAGGCACTGCTGGTCGAGATGGGCGCGAAGGCGGCCCCGATGGAGGCCCTTCGCACGCTGGTGTCAGCCCTGTCGGTCGACGACCCGGACAAGGACGCCAATGACCCGACTGCCAACGCACGCAAGGCGGTCCGGCTGGTCGCCCAGCTCCCGGTCCTGGTAGCCCGCTACCACGCGGTCCGCAGCGGCACGCCGGCGCCCGACCCCGATCCTGGCCTCGGCATCGCCGGCAACTTCCTGCTCCAGATCACCGGTCGTTCCCCCGATCCGGTCGCCGTGGAGGCCTTCGACGAGTGCCTCGTCCTGCATGCCGACCACACCATGAACGCCTCCACGTTCGCCTGCCGGGTCTGCGCGGCGACGCTGTCCGACATGCACTCGGCAGTCGTTGCGGGGATCGGCACGCTGAAGGGGTCCCTGCACGGCGGCGCCAACGAAGCGGTGATGTCGATCCTCGAGTCCTTGGGGGGACCGGACGCGGTGGAGTCGTCTGTGCGCGGTCGGCTCGACCGGGGCGAGAAGCTGATGGGCTTCGGCCATCGCGTCTACCGCACCGAGGACCCTCGCGCCACGCACCTGCGTCGGCTCTCCCAACGGCTCGGCGAGCTGGCCGGAGACACCACGTACTACGAGATGTCGATGGCGATGGAGAAGGTCGTGCTCGACGCGAAGGGGCTCTACCCCAACGTCGACTACTTCGCTGCCAGCGTCTACCACGCCCTCGGTATCCCGACCGACCTGTTCACACCGGTCTTCGCCATCTCCCGGATGGCGGGCTGGACCAGCCATGTCATCGAGCAGCAGCTCGACAACCGGCTGATCCGGCCCGACAGCGAGTACATAGGGGAGACCGACCAGAAGTGGGTCCCCATCGAGGAGCGTTGAGCACTGGAGGCGCCGGCCCGCCGCCGGGGCCGGACCGGCGACCGAAGTCGCTGCACGAGCTCCCGCTCGGAGCCGTGCTGCTGCTGGCCGGGCTCGGGCTGGTGATCATCAACTATCGCACCGGCATGGGATATCCCTGGCGACGGGGGCTGTTCGTGATGGCCACCGGACCGCTGCTCGGCGCCCTGCTCCGGCTCGTCCTGCCGCCGCGGCAGGCCGGCATGCTCGTGGTCCGCAGCCGCGGTGTCGACGTCGCCCTGCTGGCCGGGCTCGGGCTGGCACTCCTGCTGCTGGCGGCGGTCGTTCCGGCCGCCTGAGCGGCCGGGCGTCGCGCCGGCGCACGCCCCTGGACTAGCCTCCCGGCACGCACCCGTCCCCGCGCGCCTTCCGTCGACGAAACGGACCTCCATGGCCACCGCTCCGCATCGCGTCACCCTCATCCCCGGCGACGGCGTCGGGCCCGAGCTCACCGAGGCCACCCGCCGGGTGCTCGAGGCCACCGGCGTCGCCTTCGACTGGGACCGCCAGGAGGCCGGCGTCGACATCATGGAGAGCGCCGGTACGCCGCTGCCGGACGCCGTCCTTGACTCGATCCGCGACACCAAGGTGGCCATCAAGGGCCCGATCACCACGCCGATCGGCACCGGCTTCCGGTCGGTCAACGTGGCGCTGCGCGCCGAGCTCGACCTCTACGCCTGCCTGCGGCCGTGCAAGACCTATCCCGGCGTTCGCAGCCGGTTCGACACCATCGACGTGGTGATCGTCCGGGAGAACACCGAGGACCTGTACGCCGGGATCGAGTACGAGCACGACACCGACGACGCCAACAAGGTCATCGACTACCTCAACGGCCTGCAGAAGAAGCAGATCCGGCCGCACTCTGGCATCTCGATCAAGCCGATCTCGGAGTTCGGTGCCGAGCGCATCCACCGCTACGCCTTCGAGTACGCCAAGGCGAACGGGCGCAAGCGGGTGCACTGCATCCAGAAGTCCAACATCATGAAGTTCACCGACGGGCTGTTCCTGTCGGTCTTCCGTGAGGTCGCCAAGGACTACCCGGACATCGAGCCGTGGGAGAACCTCGTCGACGCCACCTGCATGGGCCTGGTGCAGCGACCCGAGGAGTGGGACGTCCTCGTGCTGCCCAACCTCTACGGCGACATCCTCTCCGACCTCACCGCAGGCATGGTCGGCGGCCTCGGCGTCGCGCCGGGCGCCAACATGGGCACCGAGGTCGCGGTCTTCGAGGCGACGCACGGCAGCGCGCCCAAGTACAAGGGGCAGAACAAGGTCAACCCGACGGCCATGATCCTCTCGGGCATGCTCATGCTGCGGCACCTCGACGAGCAGGACGCGTCGGACCGGCTGGAGAAGGCGGTTGCGGACGTGCTCGCAGAGGGCAAGAACGTGACCTACGACATGAAGCCCGACCGCAACGACCCGAGTGCGGTCGGCACGGCGGAGTACGCCGATGCCATCATCGAGAAGCTGCAGAGCTGAAGGAGACGTCCATGGGCACCGGCAAGGTCACCGTCGTCGGGGCCGGCTTCTACGGCTCGACCACAGCACAACGGCTCGCGGAGTACGACGTGTTCGACACTGTCGTGCTGACCGACATCGTCGAGGGCAAGCCCGAGGGGCTGGCCCTGGACATGAACCAGTCCAGGCCGATCGAGGGGTTCGAGACCACGATCGTCGGGGCGACCACGACGGCCGACGGCGGCGGCTACGAAGCGACCGCCGGCTCCGACATCGTCATCATCACGGCCGGCCTGCCGCGCAAGCCGGGCATGAGCCGGATGGACCTGATCGAGACCAACGCCAAGATCGTGCGCGGGGTGGCCGAGAACGTGGCCAAGCACTCGCCCGACGCGGTGCTGATCGTGGTGTCCAACCCGCTCGACGAGATGACCGCACTGGCCCAGCTGGCCTCGGGCTTCCCGAAGAACCGGGTGATGGGCCAGGCCGGGATGCTCGACACCGCGCGGTTCACCAACAACGTGGCCGAGGAGCTCGGCGTACCGGTCGGCAGCGTGAAGACGCTCACGCTCGGCTCGCACGGCGACACCATGGTCCCGGTGCCCTCGCGCTGCACGGTCGGTGGCAAGCCCCTGGCCGACCTGATGCCGGCCGAGAAGATCGACGAGCTGGTCACCAGGACCCGCACTGGCGGCGCCGAGGTGGTCGCGCTGCTCAAGACCGGCTCGGCGTACTACGCGCCCTCGGCAGCGGCGGCCCGCATGGCGCGGGCGGTGGCTGAGGACTCGGGCGCGGTCATGCCGGTCTGCGCCTGGGTCGACGGCCAGTTCGGCATCTCCGGGGTCTACCTCGGAGTCGAGGCGGAGCTCGGCAAGGAGGGCGTCCGCGCCGTCGTGGAAGGCGACCTGACCGACGACGAGGTGGCCAGCCTCAAGGAGGCGGCGGAGGCAGTCCGCGCCAAGCAGGCCGACGTGGCCGACCTCTAGCTGCCCCTTCCAGCCGCCTCGTTCGCTACCACCGTGACCAACCTGATCAACGTCGGCATCGTCCTGCTGCTGATCGTTGTCGAGGGTGTGTTCGTGGCAGCCGAGATCTCGCTGGTCTCGCTGCGGGAGAGCCAGGTCAAGGGGATGGCCGAACGCAGCAGGCGCGGCGAGGCCGTCGCGAAGCTGGTCGGGGACCCCAACCGGTTCCTGGCCGCCGTCCAGATCGGGGTCACGCTGACGGCGCTGCTGTCCTCGGCGTACGGCGCGGTGACGCTGTCCGACGCCGCCAAGCACGCCTTTGTCGAGCAGGGACTCTCGCCCCGGGTCGCCGGACCGCTCGGCTTCATCGGCGTTACGTTAGTGATCACCTACGTGACTCTGGTCGTCGGCGAGCTGGCCCCGAAGCGGCTCGGCCTGCAGCGGGCCGAGGGCGCTGCGCAGCTGTTCGCCCCGTCGTTGGCGCGGATCGCCGTGATCGTCCGGCCGGTGATCTGGCTGCTCTCGAAGTCGACCGACCTCGTCGTACGGCTGCTGGGCGGTGACCCCGGCGCCACCCGCGAGGCGATCACCGAGGACGAGCTGCGCGGACTGGTGGCCGCGCACGAGTCGCTGTCCACCGACGAGCGCAAGCTGATCGACGAGGTGTTCGCCGCCGGCGAGCGGCAGGTCCGCGAGGTGATGCTGCCGCGCACCGAAGTGGAGTTCCTCGACGTAGGACTGTCCGTGGCCAAGGCGGCCAAGCTGGCCAGCGGCTCACCGCACTCGCGCTATCCGGTGGTCCGCGGCTCGCAGGACGACGTGGTGGGCTTCGTGCACGTCCGCGACCTGTTCCCGCATCCGGGCGGCCGGCCGGGACAGAAGGTCGGCGACCTGGTCCGTGAGGTGAAGATGCTGCCGGCCACCAAGCGGGTGCTGCCGGCGCTGTCGGAGCTGCGCCGGGAGGGTCACCACCTCGCCATCGTGGTCGACGAGTACGGCGGGACCGCCGGCATCGTCACCCTCGAGGACCTGATTGAGGAGGTCATCGGCGACATCCGGGACGAGTACGACCCGGCCGCCGAGGACGCCGCGCCGCTCGAGGACGGCGATCTCTACGTGGACGGCCTGCTCAACCTCGACGAGTTCGAGGAGCGGGCCAAGGTGACGTTGCCGGAGGGGCCGTACGAGACGGTGGCCGGCGCCATCCTGGCCCGGCTCGGCCGGCTGCCCGCGCAGGGCGACGAGGTGGAGATCAGCCCGGTCCGGCTCATCGTGGCCGAGCTCGACGGGCGTCGGATCGCTCGGGTACGGGTCACCAGGCTGCCCGGTGCCGAGCTGCCGGCGCAGGACGAGCCCACCGAGTCGGCCGTCGCGCCCGGACCCCTGCTGCCCTGACCGAACCCGCGGCGCCGTTCTCAGCGGCACAGCCACCGGCGGATCTTGCGGGCGCCGCTGCTGTGGCCGGCAGCTGCGCCCGCAAGATCCAGCGAGGCGAGGGGCAGGCTCCTGCCAGAATGACGGCCATGCCTTCCGCGCCGCCTCGGGTCCTGTCCGGGATCCAACCCACCGGGGCCGGCTTCCAGCTGGGAAACTACCTCGGCGCGGTCCGCAACTGGGTGGCGATGCAAGACGAGTTCGACGCCTTCTACTTCCTCCCCGACCTGCACGCGATCACCGTGCCGCACGACCCGGCCGAGCTACGCCGGCGTACGGCGGAGTCGGCCGCGGAGCTGCTCGCGCTCGGGCTCGACCCGGCCCGGTGCACGCTGTTCGTGCAGAGCCACGTGCCTGAGCACGCCGAGCTGGGCTGGGTGCTGTCCTGCCTGACCGGGTTCGGGGAGGCCAGCCGGATGACCCAGTTCAAGGACAAGAGCGCCCGCAGCGAGCTCGGCAGCGCCACCGTCGGGCTGTTCAACTACCCGATCCTGCAGGCCGCCGACATCCTGCTCTACCAGGCCGACCAGGTGCCGGTCGGGGACGACCAGCGCCAGCACCTGGAGCTGACCCGCGACCTGGCCCAGCGGTTCAACTCACGCTTCGGCCCGACGTTCACCGTCCCTGCCGCCTACATCCCGAAGCAGACAGCGCGGATCGCCGACCTGCAGGACCCGGCGAAGAAGATGAGCAAGTCGCTGCCCCCTGCCGGGACGGTCTACCTCCGCGACGACCCTTCGGTGATCGTCAAGAAGGTGCGCAGCGCGGTCACCGACACCGGCCGCGAGGTGCGGGCCGCCGACGGCAAGCCGGGCATCACCAACCTGCTGAGCATCCTTGCCGCGGTCACCGACCGCCCGGTCGCAGAGCTCGAGACCGCTTACGACGGCAAGGGCTACGGGGACTTCAAGCGCGACGTCGCCGACGCCCTCGTCGCCTTCGTCGAGCCCTTCCAGGCGCGGTACGCCGAGCAGATGGCCGATCCCGCCCGGCTGGCCGACCTCCTCGCCGACGGTGCGGCCAAGGCCGGTGCAGTCGCTGCGGCGACGATGGCCGAGGTCCGTGACCGGGTCGGCTTCCTGCCCCGCCGTGCTGCCGGACCGGGCCACTAGCGGGTGGGCCGGCGCACGATCGGCGTCGCGATAGCGATCCCGCCGCCGTACGGCGAGCAGCTCCAGCGCAGGCGCGAGCAGCTGGGCGACCCCGGCGCCGGCGCGATCCCGCCGCACGTGACCCTGCTGCCGCCGACACCGGTCGCCGCCGCGGCCTTGCCGGGCATCGAGGCGCACCTGGGCGTCGTGGCAGCGGCGCAGCCGGCGTTCTCCGTCCACCTGCGCGGTGCGGGCACGTTCCGGCCGGTCTCCCCGGTGGTCTTCGTCCCGCTGGCCGAGGGCATTGCCGGCTGCGAGCGGCTCGAGCACGCGGTGCGCTCGGGACCGCTCGACCGGGTCCTGCGCTTTCACTACCACCCGCACGTCACCGTCGCGCACGACCTGGCCGACGACCGGCTCGACCGCGCGTACGCCGAGCTGGCGTCCTACGACGCGCGGTTCGAGGCGGGCCGGCTCACTCTGTACGAGCACAGCCAGGACGGGGTCTGGCGGCCCTTGCGGGCGTTCCCCTTCCTGCGCGTCCCGGCTGGTGCGCCGACCGCGATCTTGGGGTAGGGGCCCGGTCATGGCAGGTTCGGGCGGCGGGGTCGGGGCGAAGGCGAAGAGCGCCGTGAACCGGCTCCGGCGGGCGCGGCCGTCGCTCGACCATCTGATCCGGGCCTACTCCCGCTACACCGCCGACACCGGCGACCGGCTTGCCGCCGCGTTGACTTACTTCGGCTTCCTGTCCTTCTTCCCGCTGGTGGCGCTGGCGTTCTCGGTGCTCGGGTTCGTCGTCCACAACGACCCGGCGCTGCAAGCGAAGGTGACGGCCAACATCTCCTCCTACCTTCCCGGGCTGGTGGGGACCCGGCCCGGGCAGCTCAATCTGCAGACCATCGCCAACGCCAGGGCCGGCGCCGGCATCGCGGGCCTGGTCGGCCTGCTGCTGGCCGGACTCGGCTGGGTGGACGCGCTGCGGGAGGCGATCCGCAGCATCTGGCACCAGAAGGTCAAGGCAGGGAACTTCCTCACCCGCAAGCTGCTCGACACCGGGATCCTGGCCGGTCTCGGACTCACGCTCGTCATCTCGCTCGCTGTGTCCGGTCTGGCCGCGGCCGCCACCCGGCTGCTCCTGGATGCGGTCGGGATCGAGAAGACCCTCGGTGCTCGGGTGTTCACCAGCGCCCTCGGCATCGCGCTCGGTCTGCTGGCGGACACAGCGCTGTTCCTGTACCTGTTCCTGGGCCTGCCGCGCGTGCAGACGCCCTGGCGCCGGGTGATCAAGGGTGCCGTGTTCGCCGCCGTCGGTTTCGAGTTCATCAAGGTGCTGGGCGCGTTCTACATCAAGCGCACGACCGGGAACCCGCTCTACGGCACCTTCGCGGTGGTGATCGGGCTGCTGATCTGGATCAACCTGGTATCCCGCTTCCTGCTGTTCTGCGCCGCCTGGACGGTGACCGCGCCGTACGACACCGACGTCGCTCCGTCCGGGACGGCCAGCCCCGAGCAGGCGCGCAAGGCAGGTGTCCCGGAGGAGTACGCCGACCAGGACCCGGACGACCCCCCTGCACTGCGCGAAGACGGCGTACCGACGCCGCTGGTACCGGTGCTGCAGGGCCGGACACCACCGCAGCACGAGCCGACCGGGCGACCGGTGACAGACGATGCGGGCGACCGGTCGCTACCCCGGCCCGTGCCGGTGGATGAGCTGCCAGGAGCCGGCCCGACGCGAGCGGCGGCCCGCATCGGGCTGGGCGCGCTGGCGCTGGGAGGCGTCGGGGTGGCGGCGTACGCGCTGCGAGGGATCCGGGCCCTGGTGCGGTCCTGACTCGGCTGCGCACCCGGAAGTGACGCCTTGTCTGGCTGGCGGCCGGCCGGCTAGGCCGGTGGAAGCTGCCGGCGCGGCCGACGCCGGCGCCGGACGCCGGTGCGAAGGCCGAGCAGCGCCAGCAGTACGCCGACGCCGATGATCGCGAGCGGCAGGGCCGCCACCGGGCGACCGACAAGGCTCGGTCCGGTGGCCACCCGGGCTGAGGCCGCACCGTGCAGGGCGGCGGCCCGGATCTGCCGGTCGCCCGCAGCACCCAGGGACCTGTCAGCGGCCGGTGCTGTCGATGAGCCCGCACGGTCGGCTGCCCCCTGCGGAGCCGGTGACACCAGCCACCCCACCCGTCCGGCGTCCTCGTTGGCGAAGCCCCAGTCGAGCAGAGCGGCCGCCTCGTGCCAGACGGTCGGCTCGGCCCGGAGCAGGGTCACGACCAGCGTGTGGCCGTTGCGGGTGGCCGCTCCCACGAAGCTGGCATGCGCAGCCACCGTGTAGCCGTTCTTGATGCCGATGGCGCCGGGGTAGTTGAGCAGCAGCTTGTCGTGGCTGAAGATCTCGATGCGCTGGTTGTTGGGAGCGGCGATCGAGGAGTTGCGCGTCGCGACGTACGCCGCGAAGTCGGGCAGCGCCATCGCCTGCCGGGCGATCAGGGCCAGGTCGTAGGCGGAGCTCACCTGGCCCGGGGCGTCCAGGCCGCTGGGGGTGCGCGCGACGGTGTCCCTGGCCTGCAGCCGGGCCGCTTCGGCGTTCATCAGGCCGATGGTCACCTCGCGCCCGCCGGCCGCCGAGGCGAGCGTCTCGGCCGCGTCGTTCGCAGAGACGACCATGAGCGCGGTCAGCAGCTCGGGTACGGCGTAGGCCTGGCCGGCGACCAGCCCGACCCGGGTGCCATCGACCTCGGTGTCGGCGTTGGAGGCCACCGCTGTGGCTGCCTTGTCCAGCCGCGGGATCAGCGTCAGGGCCGTGAGCGTCTTCAGCGTGCTTGCCGGTGCGAAACGCCCATGCGGGTCGCGGGCCGCCATCACCTCGCCCGTGTCGAGGTCGGCCACCAGCCAGGAGGCGGCTTTGACCGGGGGCAGGGGCGGCGTACCGGCCGGCGCAACGACGTCATGGCCGTCCAGCAGCGGGCCGCCCAGCGACCCCTGCGGGGCGACCTGGTCGGCCTGAGTCGGGTCGGCTGCCCACGCCACACCGGTGGCGGCAGCAGAGCTGACAGAGACGAGGGCGACCGAGGCGACGAGCGCGGCGGCCGGCAGGGCGAGACGCCACGGAGGTCGAAGACGCATGGTGCCCCCGAGGTTACACGGATGTTGCCTGGCACCGGCGGTGCCAGGACCGACGTCGCCGCGGCCCGGCCCCGGGCGTGCGGCCGGCGCCGGGGCGGATACGTTGGCTGTTGCTTCATCGGAAGGAGCCTTCGTGCAGTTGACCCGTCGCGCCGCCGGGTTCCTGCTCGCCGTGGCCGCCTGGAACTGGGTGATCTGGCCGACCTTCCTGCGCAACATCGCCAAGGACCCCCGGTCCTTCGAGGCTGGGCGCCCGACGGCGTTCTTGCTCGTGCATGCCGTCCTCGTCGTGGTCTCCCTCGGCATCGGTACGGCGGTCGGGGGGCTGGGCTGGCGCGGTTGGCGAGCTGCCGGGAAGGCGGCCGGATGAGTGGACCGGTCAGCTCGGCCGATGTCGCGCCGACTGACGTCGCGGCGGGCGATGTCCCGCCCGCAGATGACGCAGCCGGCCGCCCTGGCCCCGGTGCCCTCGAGATCACGTCGAGCCGGGAGGCGTCCGTGGGCACGACGACCGTCCGGCGTGCCCTACCGCGCCGCGGGAGGCGGACCGTAGGGGCCTGGTGCTTCGTGGACCACTTCGGCCCGACCCGGCTCACACCGCCCGACGAGATGGAGATCGGGCCGCACCCGCACATCGGGCTGCACACAGTGACGTGGCTGACCGCCGGCGAGATGGTGCACACCGACAGTCTCGGCAGCGAACAGGCCATCCGGCCCGGTCAGCTCAACCTGATGACCGCCGGTCGGGGGGTAGCACATGCCGAGCAGTCCGTTACCGGCTATGAGGGCGACCTGCACGGTCTTCAGCTGTGGGTGGCCCAGCCCGAGCAGACCCGGCACGGGACACCCGCGTTCGAGCACCACACCCAGCTGCCTCAGGTGGAGATCGGGGCGGCCGTGATCACCGTGATCGTGGGCGAGCTGGCCGGCAGCCGGTCGCCCGCGCGCGCCGACACTCCGCTGCTGGGAGCCGAACTCTCGATCCGCCGGGGCGCTGCTGTCCTGCCGCTGAGGCCCGACTTCGAGTACGCCGTGGTGGTTCTGGAGGGCGGTCTCAACGTCGGCGCAGACGTGGTCCGGCCGGGCTCGCTCGGGTATCTCGGGACAGGGCGGGACGAGCTGAAGGTGGTCGCGGGGGAGGCGACCCGCGCCCTGGTGATCGGCGGCCGCCCGTGCGGCCAGCAGGTGCTGATGTGGTGGAACTTCGTCGCCCGGACGCCGGCCGAGATCACGGCGGCCCGGGCGGACTGGCAGTCGGGCGGCGGCGAGCGGTTCGGTCGGGTGCGCTCGCCGCTGGACCGGATCGACGCCCCCCCGGCGCCGTGGCGGGCCGGCTGAGGCATCCGCGGCCGGCTCAGGGCTGGAAGGAGCCGAGGAAACCCTGCAGCTGATCCTGCGCGGACCCGAACCTGCTCGCCCTTGTCTGGAACAGCAAGGCATAGGTGCCGTTCGGAGTCACCGACATCCGGTCGATGGCGTGCAGCGTCGTGCCGCCGGAGTCGAACGTGAACTCCCAGTCGGCCGAGCGGTAGCCGCGGTAGTCGTTCACGTCGACGATCTTGATCTGCCGGTAGTTGCTCACCGTCGCCGCGAAGTCCGGCGCGAAGGACTGCCATTCCGCGCGGGGAGAGGTGGCCGGCGCGCCCTGCCGCTGCACGCGCAGGTAGGTGCTGGTGTCGGTAGGGTCGGTGAGCTGGGTGAGGCTCTGACCGCGGACGCTGATGGGCGCCGCCGTCCAGCCCGGCGGCATCTTGATCGACCAGCCCAACGGGTCCTTGTACGTCGTCCAGCCGGCGGTCGCTGCGGCGCTCGGTGTGGCCGCCGCGCTGGAACCGCCGGCCGGGCTGGCGCTCGGCGAAGCCGGCGGTGCACCGGTGGCGGTGGCGGTGGCGGCAGTGGCCGCCTGGTGTGACCGTGGACGCAAGAGAGCGAAGGCGCCTGCCGCGATGATCGCGATCGCGGCCAGGGCCAAGACCGGCAGCAGCCAGCGTCGGCGGCCGCCTGCGCCGGCTCCGGCGCGGACGGGGGTGGCCCTCATCGGAGGAGCTGGTGCGCGGG
>JALYXH010000090.1 GCA_030947185.1 Actinomycetota bacterium
TCGACCACCGACGGGGTGCAGCCGGCCGCCACCCACCCCTCCAGCAGCCGGGCCGCTCCGACCGGGGAGAGCCCGCTGGCCCGCTCCAGGGCGTGCACGTCCGAGGGTCGGTAGCCGTTGGTGCTCAGCGCCCAGATCGTCGAGCGCGGAATGCCCATCGCCAGGCACTCCGACCGGTCGATGCGGAACCGGCGGTCCAGCGAGGTCTCGGTCCAGGCCAGCCACTCCAGCAGGTCCTCGCGGGCCAGCCCATCGGCCGGGGCCGCCGCGGCGCTGGCCACCAGCCAGTCCGGGTCGGGCTGCTCGGTGAGCACGCCGAGGTAGAGCGAGACCGGCCGCCGGCCGCCCCGCGGTGCAAGCCGGCGGTGCACGGCCAGGATCGTCTCGGGGCCGATGCCGGCCTGCCAGAGCTCGCGCACGTCATCGGGCCGCTCCACGCAGCGCCGCAGCGCCTTGGCCGCCACTACCGGCAGCGGCTGGCCCCAGCCGAAGCCGTGCGCGCGGGCCACCTGCTTGGTGAAGGCAGCCATCTGGTCCGGGTCGGCGGCGTAGGCGGTGGCGCAGTGCCGCCGGCTGCGCTGGTGCTCGGCCAGTGCCACCGCCGACGGGTACGGCGAGCGCGTGCAGCAGCCCGGGACCGGCTCCAAGCTCAGCCAGCCGCCGGCCTCGTCGCGGCGCATCCGGGGCAGCTCGCGCCGGGTGTTCACCCCGACCCACCGGCGTACGGCGGGGATCACGTTGTCGACGAACTCCACGCAACTCAGGTAGCCGCCGAGGGCGACGGCCACGCGCTCGACGGCGAGGTCGTGGGGGGTGAAGACGGTCCAGTCGGCCTGCACCGTCACCTCGTGCACGGTGGCCGTCGCGTCCGCCCGGCGGTTGGCCCGGCAGTTCACGACGGCGACCAGAGCCTGGCCGGCACCAGCGGCCGGACCGGGCAGCGACGGACCCTGCATGCCTGCGCCTCCGGCCGATCGTCGAACGGGCTACGGATCGCGGGGAAAGTCGCGACTGGCACTATCGAACAGGCGTTCGATCGTGTCAACCGCTCGGGCGAGGTGGCGCACCGGCCGCTTGGCAATCAGGCAGTGTGCGGCGCACGTGCCGGCTGACCAGCCGCAGGCGAGTACTGCGTACGGCGCCTGATCACGTCGGTGAGCAAAGGTCACCTCTGGCCTGACGAACCGGCGTCGGACCGCGCGAACCGGTGAGGGGGTCTGCCGCGCGCCGGGTCAGCCGCCTGCCATGGCGCCGACGATGACCAGCGGCTCCGCGCCGGTCGCCACGGCCGATGGCAGCAGGGCGTCCGGCGGCTCGTGGGAGAGGTCCTGCTCGCAGGCGAAGAACCGCACGAAGGGCCGGCGCACGAAGGTCACCGGGTCGCGGGTCGTCCCGCGCAGGGCCGGGTAGCCGGCCTCCAGCGCGTCGAGAACGCTGCGCTGGGTCGCCGGACCCTCGACCGCCACCGACAGCTCCCCGCTGACCCGGGCGAGGGTCCGCAGGTGCGCAGGCAGGACGACCTTGATCACGGCAGGGTCTGCACCTCGACGGAGAGCACGGGCGGGAGGTCACGGACGATGGCGTCCCAGCTGTCGCCCGCGTCGGCCGAGGCGTAGACCTGGCCGCCGCTCGTGCCGAAGTAGACCCCGCACTCGTCGAGCGAGTCGACGGCCATGGCGTCGCGCAGCACGTTGACGTAGCAGTCTCGCTGCGGGAGGCCCTTGGTCAGCGGCTCCCAGTCGTCGCCTCCCGACCGGCTGCGGTAGACGCGGAGCTTGCCCTCCGGCGGGTAGTGCTCGGAGTCGCTCGTGATCGGTACGACGTAGACCGTCTCTGGCTCGTGGGCGTGGACGTCGATGGGAAACCCGAAGTCACTGGGCAGGTTGCCGCTGACCTCTCGCCAGTTCTCGCCTGCGTCGTCGCTGCGCATGACGTCCCAGTGCTTCTGCATGAACAGGACGGCCGGCCGCGAGGGGTGCATGGCGAGGCGGTGGACGCAGTGGCCGACGTCCGCGTCCGGGTCGGGGATCCCCTCCGAGCGCAGCCCGTGGTTGATGGGGCGCCAGGTCAGCCCGCCGTCGTCGGTGCGGAAAGCACCGGCCGCCGAGATCGCGACGAAGATGCGCTGCGGGTCGCTCGGGTCCACCAGGATCGTGTGCAGGCACATCCCACCGGCTCCGGGCTGCCACTGCGGCCCCGACCCGTGACCCCGCAGTCCGGACAGCTCCTGCCAGGACCCCGCACCGTCGGTCGTGCGGAACAGCGCCGCGTCCTCCACCCCCGCGTAGACCGTGTCCGGGTCGGTGTGGGACGGCTCCAGGTGCCAGACCCGGGCGAACTCCCACGGATGCGGCGTCCCGTCGTACCACTGGTGGGTGCCCGGCACGCCGTCGTAACGGAACTCGTTGCTCATCGGACGCCAGGTGACACCCCCGTCGTCCGAGCGCTGGACGAGCTGTCCGAACCAGCCGGTGGACTGAGAGGCGTAGAGCCGGTTCGGGTCAGCCGGTGAGCCCTTCAGGTGGTAGATCTCCCAGCCACCGAAGTGCGGGCCGTCGACCCGCCAGTCGCGCCGCGTGCCGTCGGCACTCAGCACGAACGCCCCCTTGCGGGTGCCGACCAGCACGCGTACGCCGCTCATCTCGCGGTCACCGCTTGCGTGGGATGACCAGGACGACGACCAGCGTGATGATGCTGAAGAAGAAGCCGAGGATGCCGAACAGGATCGCGCTGTAGCCCTTCCCGCCGGCGACCACCGCGCAGATCACCGCCGCAACGATCGCGCCGATCAGATAGAAGATGCCCTTGATCCCGCTCAGGATGAAGCCGGCCGCCAGGAGGTGGCCGGGCGAGCTCGCAAGAAGATGTGCCACGAAATGTCTCACTCTCTGAAGCCGGTGATATCAGGTGAAGGGACGCTAGCGAGCATGCACCTTCTGCTGTGGCAACACGCCGAGCCTCGCGGTCAGGTGACGCAGAACTCGTTGCCCTCGGGGTCGGTCATGACCACCCAGAACGAGTGCATCTCCTCGACCTGGCGGACCTCCGTGGCGCCGGCCTCGGTCAGTCGAGCCACCGTGGGCATCACCTGGGACCGCTTCAGGTCGGCCGGGGTCTCCGGTCCGTCGCTGACCCCGACATCGAGGTGCAGCCGGTTCTTGCCCGTCTTCCGCTCCGGGACCTGCTGGAAGAAGATCCGGGGCCCGCTGCCGGCAGGGTCGACGACGGCGCTCGCCGAGTTCCACATCGACTCGGGCACGCCCCACGAGGTGAGGGCCGCGGGCCAGCTGTCGAACCCAGCCGGCGGCTCCTGCAGCTCGTAGCCCAGCGCCAGCGCCCAGAACTCGGCGAGCCGAGCCGGGTCTGCACAGTCGATCGTCACCTGCACCCGCGTTGCCATCTGCCCATCTTGGCCGATCGCGGGGACGTCAGGGCTCGAACTTGTAACCCAGACCGCGCACCGTGAGCAGGTGCCGCGGCGAGGCCGGGTCGGCCTCGATCTTCGCGCGCAACCGTTTGACGTGAACGTCGAGGGTCTTGGTGTCCCCGACGTAGTCCGCACCCCAGACCCGGTCGATCAACTGGCCTCGGGTCAGCACCCGGCCGGCGTTGCGCAGCAGGGACTCGAGAAGCTCGAACTCCTTCAGCGGCAGCGGCACCTCCCGCCCGGTGACCGCGACGACGTGCCGGTCGACGTCCATCCGCACCGGTCCGGCCTCGAGCACCGCACCGGCCGGCACGGTGCCGGCCGGGTCCGCGCTGTTGCTGCGTCGCCGCAGCACCGTCCGGATCCGGGCCACCAGCTCCCGCGCAGAGAAGGGCTTGGTCACGTAGTCGTCCGCCCCGATCTCCAGGCCCACCACCTTGTCGATCTCGCTGTCCCTGGCGGTGAGCATGATCACGGGCACGTCGGAGCGCTGCCGCAGGGTCCGGCAGACCTCCGTGCCCGACAGGCCGGGCAGCATCACGTCGAGCAGGACGATGTCGGGCGAGCTCCGGTCGAAGGCCGCCAACCCGTCCGGGCCGGTCGCTGCCACTTCCACCTCGAAGCCCTCGCGCCGCAACATGAACGACAGCGCGTCGGAGAACGACGGCTCGTCCTCGATGACCAGGACCCGGCTCACCGGCGTACGCCCTGGCTCGGGCTGACCGGCCGGCGGGCCCGGCGTACCGCTGCCGCGTCAAGGGCGGGCAGCCGCAGGGTGAAGGTCGAGCCGGCCCCGTCGATGCTGCTGACCTCCACGCTGCCGCCATGGTTGGTGGCGACGTGCTTGACGATGGCCAGCCCGAGACCGGTCCCGCCGGTCTCCCGGGACCGGGCGGCATCGGCCCGGTAGAAGCGCTCGAAGACCCGCTCGAGGTCGTCGGGGGCGATGCCGATGCCCCGGTCTCTGATCGCGATGACGACCTGCTCCTCCGCCGGCCGGACGCTCAGGTCCACCTGGCTGCCGGCCGGGCTGTAACGGATCGCGTTGTCCAGCAAGTTCGCGACCGCGGTGACCAGCTGGCTGCGGATGCCGAGCACGCTGACGCCGGCCACCACCTCCGACGTGGCGACGGTGATCCCACAGTTGTGGGCCGTTAGCGCCGTCGCGTCCACCGCCTCGGCCACCACGGAGTCCAGGACGACCACGGCCGAGGCCGGCAGTGCCTCTCCGCCCTGCAGCCGCGAGAGCTCGATCAGCTCCTGGACGAGCTGGGCCAGGCGGTTGGACTCGTGCCGCATCCGGCCCGCGAACCGGCGTACGTCGGGTGGACTGTCGGCGGCATCGCCCACCGCCTCGGAGAGCAGGGACAACGCACCGATCGGCGTCTTGAGCTCGTGGCTGACGTTGGCCACGAAGTCGTGCCGGACCGCCTCGACCCGACGGGACTCGGTGATGTCCTCGACGACGAGGGCGACCTGACCGGGGGCGCCGGCGGACGCCGACCGGGCGAGCACCGCGACAGGTTCGCGCGCGAGCCGTCCGCGCAGCAGGGAGACCTCCGCCTCCCGTGGCTCACCGTCGCTTCTCGTCAGCGCGGCGAGCTGCCGCAGCCCGCTGACGGCCAGCCGGTCGCCCCGCAGCAGCCCCATCTCGCGAGCCGCCCGGTTGCTCATGACCACGTCGTCGGAGCTGTCGACGACGAGGGCGCCGAGGGGGAAGAGGTCGACGACCAGCCGGGTGACGGCCGGTGGCCGCCCGGAGCCGAGCCGGCCGCGCAGCAGCCAGCCCAGCCCGGCTCCGGCGCAGCCAGCGCCTAGTGAGAACACGATCGCTGTCAGGGTCATCGAGGTCATCGTAAGGACGCCTCCCCACCGTCGGCTCGACATCCACCAACGGCCTCCTGCTGTTCACCTCCGCGCCGGATTTCGGCTGCTCGCCGGGTAGGCCGCAGACTGGACCGGTGACAGGGGCGCGCACGACCCGAACCGGCCAGTGGGGCGTCGGGCTGGCCGTCCTCGCCGCCGTCGGGGGCGGGATCGCGCTGGGGTTCGCGCTGGCCCCGCGACAGCAGGCCCGGTACGGCGCCGCCGGCGTCTCCTCGGCCGCGCAGTCGGCCGGGCCGACCGCACGGTCGCAGCCGGCGAGCGTGCTGCGGGTGCAGACCACCACCAGCGTCGATCCCGCCGGCGGGACCGGCCTGCAGCAGGGACCGGACGGCCACTGGAGCACCCAGCACTACTCGAGCGCGTCCTACGGCGGACTCAAGCCCGGGGTGGGGCTGCTGCTCGACGTCAGCAGTCCGCAGAAGGTCTCCCGGGCCACCGTGCCCGTCGACTCCCCCGGGATCGGCCTGCAGCTGTTCGGGTTGGACCAACCGGCCACGAGCCCCGCCGGGACACCGGACGCCGAGATCTCAAAGGCCACCGGCAACGTCGTCCTCACCGTGGCGGCGTCCGCACCGCACCGCTACTGGCTGGTCTGGATCCCGCGGCTCGCCGATGACGGCGCCGGCTTCCACGCGGCCGTCGGGAGCCCGACGCTGACCGGCTGAGGCCTTGCTATGCGGCGGCGTTCTTCCCGACCGGCGTGGCGCTCCGCCGCTTCTCCTCGACCACCACCGCCGCCGGCCGCCCGGAGGCGGCCCACCGCTGAGGTACGGCGGCCGAGGTGACCGCGCGGGCGTTCGCGAAGCGGTCGATGTCGCTCACGTCGCGTCCCCGCACCTGCCAGCAGGACCAGGCGCCGGCCGCAGCCACGGCGGCCACGACCAGGCAGAACAACAGCACTGACGACATCTGCCCTCCGCGGGTTCCGGCCCGGTCGGTGCGTCTGGCGTTCCGGCCGGCGTACGCACGGTAACCGGCGACAGGCCGGCCGCACGGGCGACGCTCCGGGCCGCCGGCGAACTCCGGCAGTCAGCGGAAGACGACGGTGCGGGTGCCGTTGTGCAGGACCCGATGGTCCAGGTGCCAGTCCACCGCGCGCGCCAGCGCCATGCACTCCATGTCGCGGCCGACAGCGGCCAGCCGCTCCGGTGTGTAGGAGTGGTCCACCCGAGCCACCTCCTGCTCGATGATCGGCCCCTCGTCGAGCTCGGCTGTGACGTAGTGGGCGGTGGCGCCGATGAGCTTGACGCCCCGAGCGTGCGCCTGGTGGTAGGGCCGGGCGCCGCGGAAGCTCGGCAGGAACGAGTGGTGGATGTTGATGGCAGCCGGCAGCCGGCGGCACAGGTCGTCCGAGAGAATCTGCATGTAGCGAGCGAGGACGACCAGCTCCACGACGTGCAGCTCGACCAGCTCGAGCAGTTGCCTCTCCGCGGCGCCCCGCCGGGCGTCGTCCACCGGAACATGGTGGAACGCGATCCCGTGCGCCCGCGCCAATGGCTCGAATGTCTCGTGGTTGGAGACGATGGCCGCGATCTCGGCGCGCAGGACTCCGACGCTGTGGCGGTAGAGCAGGTCGTTGAGGCAGTGGCCGTGCTGGGACACGAGCACCAGCATCCGGCCCTTGACCTGGGTGTCGGCGATCTGCCAGGACATCGCGAACTGCTCGGCCACCGGCGCGAAGCCGGTGCGCAGGTCGTCGAGCGTGTTCTGGTCGGGCACCGACTCGACGTGCACGCGCATGAAGAACCGGCCGGTGTCGGCATCCCCGAACTGCTGGCTGTCGACGATGTTGCACCCGCGGTCGGACAGGAACCGGGCCACCGCGTAGACGATGCCCACCCGGTCGGCGCAGGACAGCGTGAGGACGTAGCTCGCCGGTGTCTGCGTCACCGGCCGGCCCCGAGGTCGTCGTCGTCAACAGCGCGGTCCTGCGCCTGCGCCACCACCGGGGACAACAGGTTCCCTGCCGGGGTTCTGCCTTCAGTCTCCGGGACGACGGAGATGTTCCCGCGCTGCTCGAAGATCACATAGCGGACCTCGGACAGGTCACGGAAGTTCCGCTGCCTCAGCAGGCCCTCGAGGTCGGCCTGGGTCAGTCCGCTGCGCCGCATCTGCCGGTCGAGAACCTTCCCGCGCGAGACGAGCAGCCGAGGTGTGTGGTCGATCGCGCCGGCGAGCACGGAGATGTAGCGCAGCCGGGTGATGACGGCGTGCGCGGCCAGGATGGTGACCAGGGTGGCGAGTCCTTCGAGGTAGCCGGCGTCGTGCGCGTTGGGCACCCGGCCGACGATGGCTCCCACCGCCACCGCCGCCACGAAGTCGAACGGAGACATCTCCGCCAGGGTTCGCCGCTCGGTGACCCGAAAGCCCACGACGGCCGTCACGTAGAGCAGCAGGGCCTTGGCCGAGACGGCCAGGACCGAACCGCTGTCCCCGAGCACTCGCATGCGCATCCCCTCCGACCGCTCGAGGTCCCCGCCCTGCGCTCAGCGCAGTGTCAGGTCTTGACCTCGGCGGGCTTGTCGTCCTTGTCCTCGCCGCGCCTCTTGAGCAGGCCGGCGCCGGGGAGCCCGCTGAACCGGGTCTGCACGTCCTCCATCAGCGCGAACAGTTGCCCCATCAGCTCCCGCATGCTGCGGATGTCCCGCGACATCTCCGGCATCTGAGACAGGCCGGGCAGGGTGCCCCGCTCCGCGGCGTCGAGCAGCGCCGGCATCCGCTTCAGCATCGCGACGTCTACCCCGCCCACGAGCAACGACGACTGCTCGAGCAGCGCTGGCAGCCGCTGGAGCATGGCCGGGTCGACACCGTCGAGAATCGCCGTCGTCTTCTCCAGCAGACCGCTGTCGATCGCGTCCGCCAGCCGGTCGGTGCCGGGCTCGAGCTTGGTCAGCGTCCCCTCGAGCCGTTCCATCAGTCGGTCGGCCCTGGCCAGCAACGCCGTCCCATCCTCGAGCAGCGTCGGCAGCCGGCCCACCGACTCGGCGAAGCTCGCGGTGCTGCTGGCCAGCGAGGACAGCACCCCCGGGAGGGCCGTGAGGGCGTCGACCTGGCTCTGCAGCAGTGAGGTCAGGGAGTTCAGTCCGGGCAGCGGCATGCCGGGCACAGTAGCGAAGCGGCGGTCAGGCCGTCGTGCGTCACCGGTCGTGCGTCACCCGTTCTGCGCACCGGTTGTGCGTCAGTCGTCTCGGCGTGCCGCCGCGGTCTCGCGCCGGTTGGCCTTGTCGATCGCCTGGACCAGCTGGGCCTTGGTCATCCTGGAGCGGCCGGCGACGTCGAGGCGCTTGGCCACATCGAGCAGGTGGGCCTTGCTGGCGTTGGCGTCGACGCCACCAGCTGTGGGCTTGGGCCGGTTGCGAGCCGCCTGACCGCTCTGCGCCGCCTGCTCATCCGAAGGCCCAGGCTCGTCCTTGGCCTCCCAGTGGTCGCCCACCTTCTCGAAGGAGTGCTTGAGCGCGGCGAACGCGGTGCGATGGGCCCGCTCTCCCTCTCCGTAGGACTCGACAGCGGAGTCGTGGGTCTTGCGCCAGGTCCGCTCCGCCTTCCCGGGCGAGCGCTTGACCGTCGACGGGACGTCGCCGGTCTCGCCGGGTCTTGCAGACTTGTCGTCAGCCGTCGGCATGGCTGGCTCCCTAGCTGGGCTCGGACTTGAGGCCCGGTCGCGACTTGGACGCCGTCTGGGAAGCCGGCTCGGCCGGCCCGGGCGCGGCCTCGGTCGACGCAGGTGGCTCGGTCGCCGCGGGTGACGCCTCGGCCAGCAGCGCGACCAGCTGGGCGCCCACGATCCGCTTGAACTTGCGGCGCGGCCGGGTGCGGTCCAGCACCGCCACCTCGAGCTGCCCTGCGGTGAGCGCCGGTCGGTCGCCGTCCTGTCCGGCCAGCGCGTGCAGGGCGACCGCGAGCGCCTGGGCCAACGGCTGCCCGACCTGGTGACGCTCGCGCAGCTCGGTGGCGATCGGCTCGGACAGGCCGCCCATCGAGACGAAGTCGTGCTCCTCGGCCACCGACCCGTCGTAGGTCAGCCGGTACATGATGTCGTCGGCGACGGTCTCGCCCACCTCTGCCACGACGATCTCGACCTCGTAGGGCTTGTTGGTCTCGGTGAAGATCGTGCCGAGGGTCTGTGCATAGGCGTTGGCCAGACCGCGACCCGTCACATCCCGGCGGTCGTAGGCGTAGCCGCGCATGTCCGCCAGCCGTACGCCGGCCACCCGCAGGTTCTCGAACTCGTTGTACTTGCCGACGGCGGCGAAGGCGATCCGGTCGTAGATCTCACTGATCTTGTGCAGGGCCGCCGACGGGTTCTCGCCGACGAACAGGATGCCGTCCGCGTAGGTCAGCGCGAGCACGCTGCGCCCGCGGGCGATGCCCTTGCGGGCGTAGTCCGCTTTGTCCTTCATGATCTGTTCGGGCGAGACGTAGAACGGCATCGACACGAGCGCGGAGCCTCCGGTTCGGGAACTGTCGGGTGCGGGCCAGGCGGCTAGTGCAGCTGTGCGCGCGGACCGCCGGGCGTCGTCATCCGCTCCTCGACGACGGCGCCGACCACCGCGCCGATCTCCTCCTCCGGCACCCGGCGGAAGCCGTCGGCGGTCACGCTCGCCACCACCGGGAAGATCCGCCTCGTCAGGTCGGGGCCACCCGTCGCCGAGTCGTCGTCGGCCGCGTCGTAGAGCGCCTGCACGGCGAGCAGGACGGCGTCGCTCTCCGACATGTCGTCGTGGTAGAGCTTCTTGAGCGAGCCGCGGGCGAAAACCGAGCCGGAGCCGACGGAGTGGAAGGAGTGCTCCTCGTAGCGGCCGCCTGTGATGTCGTAGCTGAAGATCCGGCCGGCGTCGGTCTCCAGGTCGAAGCCGGCGAACAGCGGTACGACGGCCAGCCCCTGCATCGCTGCCGGCAGGTTGTTGCGGATCATCGTCGACAGCCGGTTGGCCTTGCCGTCGAGGGACAGCGTCGAGCCCTCGAGCTTCTCGTAGTGCTCGAGCTCGACCTGGAACAGCCGCACCATCTCGATGGCGATGCCGGCCGTGCCGGCGATGCCGACGCAGGAGAACTCGTCAGCAGGGAAGACCTTCTCGATGTCGCGCTGGGCGATGATGTTGCCCATGGTGGCGCGGCGGTCACCGGCCATCACCACACCGCTGGCGTGGGTGACGGCCACGATCGTCGTGCCGTGGGGGGCGAGCTCGGTCATCGGGCCCGGCAGCGTGCGGTTACCCGGCAGCAGGTCGGGGGCCTGTGCGGAGAGGAAGTCGGCGAACGATGCCGACCCGGGAGTGGTGTAGGCCGTGGGCAGCCGACCGTCGAGCCCTGACGTCATGCGCTCGCTCACTCCCCTCCCTTTTGCACGTAGCCCCGCACGAACTCCTCGGCGTTCTCCTCCAGCACGTCGTCGATCTCGTCGAGCAGCGAGTCGACGTCGTCGGAGAGCTTGTCGTGGCGCTCCTTGACCGCGTCGGTGGTCGCCTCCTCGGTCGAGACGGCCTCGACCTCCTCGGTCTTGCGGGTGGAACGCTGCTGCCCCCCACCGGTGTCCTTCGTGGCCATTGGCCTGTTCTCCCGTTCTGCTGAGGTCATCGACCCTATCCCCGTCGTACGACGGGGCGGCCGGCTGGAGGGTGCGCGACCGACGGCCGCCCCTCCGGTCGGCTACTTCTTCGGGGTCACGTTGACGTTGGTGCCACCGCCGGTGCCGTCAACGATCAACGTGCAGTTGTTGTTGGTGGCACAGGCCTGCTCGGCCTGCGCGCGGATGTAGTCGATCTGCGGCTGGGTCAGCGACGGCGCGGCGGCCCGCGCTGCCTGGGCGTCCGCATCACCCTTGGCGGCAGCCACTTTCGACGCTGCCTGGTTGGTGGAGGTGAGCACCTCCTGCTGGCTGGCGGCGTTCGAGGCGTAGGCGTCGATCACCTTCTGCGGCGGGGTCGGGTTCTGGATGGTGACCGCCATTGGGAGGCAGTTGGTCGGGGTGGAGTCCGGGCCGCAGAAGAACGGTCCGCCAACCACCTGGTTGATGCGGTCGGCCAGCACCTGCGCCACCGCCGAGTTGATCGCGTTGAGCACGCCGCCGTCCTTGTAGAGCTGGTCGCGGCTGTACTTCTTCGCCTCGAAGGAGACCGACTGGATGATCTGCGGCCGGAAGTACGTCGCCAGCATCTTGTCCCAGCCACCGCCGGGCGAGAGGTCCGTGCAGTTGTCGTGCAGGCAGATCTGCTCGAAGAACTGCCGGATGTAGACCGGGTTCTGGTTGAGCTTGAAGTTCACCGTCGCCTCGAGGGTGAACGGCGTGTTGTCGTTGGCCGGCGCGGTGATGAAGTCGACCTCGTGGTTGTCGCTGGCGTTCTTGTCCCGCGAGATCACGTACGTGCGCTGCGTCGAAGGCAGGTAGTAGAGGTGCTCGAGCTGGCCGTAGTACTGCGTGCCGGTGCCGGGCGGGATCACCTCCTTGAAGTGGGTGCCCTGGAACGGCCCGCCGGTGTAGTGCAGCAGCACCTTGTCCGGCGGGACCGCCTCGATGCTGGCGCTGCCGAACCAGATCAGCGCAGCCAGCACCAGCGAGCCGGCGGCGGCACCGCCCAGCAGCCGTCGCCGCACGGGAGCCGTCAGAAACGACGTGCTGGGAACTCGCACGGTCCGTGCCACGGTGCTCACTTCTCTGGGTGGCCGAAGAACTCGTCGACGGCCCGATCGATGTCGGTGCGCAGCCGCTCGGGCAGCGAGCGCAGGTTGTTGTCGACGCTCTGTACGCCGGACAGCAGCCGGATCGCCTCCTGGTATCGGGCGTAGGTGAGCGCCTTGCGCCGCATCTCCTGGCTGCTGTCGGAGTCGCTGATGCCGGCCGCGGCCGCCGCGGGGTCGCTGCGGATGGCCTTCTTGTTGGCACTGGACACCCAGTACCCGATACCACCGACGCCCACTGCGACGAGAAGGAGCAGACCGAGCAGATCCAGCAGGGCCACCTGGACAGCCACCTCCGGGCCAACGCGACACCGAGCTCGGGCGATGATTCGCCCTATTGTGCCCAGCGCGATCCCGCCGCGGGGCGGTTTCGCAACCAGGGGGCGGGCCGGACCGTGCCGTCGTACTCCGGCGGCTCGCCAGTGGGCCACGCGACCGCTCGGTGCGGCAGGCTGGTGCCGTGACGCTGGACGAGATCGCCGACGAGCTCTACGCGCTGGCCCCGGAGCAGTTCACCGCGGCCCGAGACGGGTTCGCTCGCGAGGTCCAGGACGCTGGCGACCGCGAGCTGGGCGCCGGCATCCGCCGGCTTCGTCGGCCCACCCGCGGCGCCTGGCTGGTGAACCTGGTCGCTCGTGAGCGGGCGCCGGAGCTGGCGGAGCTGCTGGCGATCGGCGAGGCGCTGCGCGCGGCGCAGGCCGGTGCCGTGCAGGGCGGCAGCGCCGGCGAGCTGCGCACGCTGGGGGAACGCCGGCGTACGGCGGTTCGGGACCTGGTTGCCGCGGCGGGCCGGCTCGCCGGGACGCAGGGGCTCGCGCCGACCGAAGCGGTGTTGGCTGAGGTCGGAGGGACGCTGGAGGCGGCGACCGCCGACGCCGCGATCGGGGCGGCGGTCGGTGCCGGGCAGCTGGTGGCGGCGATCAGCTACGCAGGCTTCGGCGAGCTGCCGGAGCTGGCGACGCTGACGGCGATGCCCGGACGCACCTCGGCCACCTCGGGCGAGTCGGCGCCGCCGGCCCGCCCGGCGAAGTCGACCCAGTCAGCCCAGCCGCCCCAGTCAGCCCAGCCGGCTCAGCCGGCTGAGCAGGCACGGTCGCAGCGGCTGGCGCAGGCCCAGCAGGAGGCCCGCACCGCCGCCGGGCTCGCCGATGATGCCCAGCGCGGCTACGAGCAGGCGGAGAC
>JALYXH010000125.1 GCA_030947185.1 Actinomycetota bacterium
CCCCGCCGTGGCGCCTGCCAGCCGAGCCACTGGGCGAGCGCCTCGGGGTCGGCCGCCGTACCGCCGGGTAGCGCGGCCAGCGCGTCCAGGACGGCCCGCCGCTGCGCGGGCGCCGCCGCCCGCTCGAGGTCCGGGCCGAGCGGGGCGAGCACCCGGTCCCGGTCGTCCCGCTCACCCACCAGACCCGGGAGCCGGGTCAGGTCGAGCCAGGCCTGGGCGAGCACCGTCCACCTCTGTTCGGGCGGCTGGTTGCGCCACGCGTCGTACGCCGTGGTCGGCACCCACGCCGGGTCGAGCCCGGCAGTGGCGTCGAGCAGCCCGGCCGCGGCGGCCACCTCCACCAGCAGCGCGGTGACCGGCTCGCCGAGATCGAGCTCCTTGGCCACCCGGCGCAGCTCGCGGACGCCGAGCCCACCGGCCCGGAGGACAGCGGGTGACTCCACTCCCCACGTCTCGAGCAGCGACTCCACGGCGTTGACGGCGGCAGCGGCCTGCAGCGCGGCTGCCGAGTCGACGCCCCGGGTGCCCACGGACCGGGTCGGCAGCTCGGGTGACGTGGGGTGCAGCGGACCGAGAGGGGCGTTCCCACGCAGGGCCAGGCCCACCTCACGGGGCAGCTCGACGGTGTCGGCGTCGACGGCCACGATCAGCCCGTGGGCGATCAGCCAGCGCACCGGGGAGCCGGCGTCGCCCGCGCGGGCGGGCCGCAGCGCGTCGCGTACCTGGCCGATCGGGGGACCGGCGGCCAACTGGCGCAGCACCTCGCGCTCCCCGTCGCCAGCGCCGGCGAGCAGGGTCTGCAGCAGGGACCGGTCGTCGAAGACCTCCGCCACGGCCGTCACGGCCGAGCGCTGGTCGGCCGCCGGCGCAAGGTCCAGGGCAGCCAGGATCGGGGCGAGCGCTGCGCCCGAGTGGCGGCCGAGGCAGACCGCCACCGGCCGGCCCAGCCCCGCGGGGTAGGCGGAACCCACCTCGCGGACCGCCACGACCAGGTGCAGCTCGTCGCCCCCCCAGACCAGGGCCAGCTCCTGCAGGCCGGCCAGCGCCCGGCGTACGTCGGCCGGGGCGGCTGCCTCGCCGACCAGCGCCAGCAGGTCGGCCGCGGAGGTGGGGGTGTCCAGCAGCGCCAGCGCATCGATGATCTCCAGCCCGAAGCGGTCCAGCCGCTCGAGGGCGCGCAGCACGGACATCCGCGTGCACGCGCGGGAGGCTAGCAGGCTCAGGTCGGGAGGGGCCGGGGCGACGAGGTCGGGTCGGAGCCGCAGCAGCCGGCCGAGCTCCTCGTCGGAGTGCGCGCGCAGCCAGTCGGCCAGGCTGCGCGGCGGGGAGTCCATCCGGCCAACGCTATCCCGCTAGCGGTGCGGGCTCACGCCCAGCCGGTCGTCACCTCGATCGACCCCTCGATGCTCCGCGAGACCGGGCAGGCGCTGTGGTGCGAGGACAGGGCGCGCTCGGCGGTCTCCCGCTTCTCGGCAGGGATCTCGACGCCTGAGTAGCTGAAGTGGATCCGCCGGATCACTAGTACCTTGCCGTCGAGCTCGATCTCTCCGCGCGCGTGCCCCACCAGACCGGTGGGGTCGATTCCCCGGGCCTTGAGCGCCCCGGCGAACGTCCCGGTCATTCAACCCGCGGCGGCGCCCACGACGTGGTCCAGCGTGGTGGCGTGGTCGGGGTACGCACCGGCGGCGTACCCGTAGTGCTCGGCCACCGCTCCGTGCGCGCCGTAGAAGACCGGCTGGTCCTCGGCCGGCAGGTAGCCGCGCCGGACCGGGCCCCCGTCACGCTCGACCCGCACCTCGGACACGTAGACGACCTCACCGACGCCCTCGCTGTCGACATCAGCCATGACGCTCCTCCCAGAGGCCCCCGATCCTGCCATGCTCGCCGCATGTTACCGGTGTATCTGGAGGTCGCCCCTCGCCGGTCTTTCGCCGCCGCGTGCGACTGGCCGGGTTGGTGCCGGTCGGGCCGGACCGAGGAGCTCGCCCTGGCGGCACTCGCCGACTACCTGCCCCGGTACGCCGCAGCTGCCGCTCGGGCCAGCGTGCAGTTGCCGGCCGCCGACGCTGACGCGCTCGAGGTGGTCGAGCGGCTGACCGGGAGCATGACCACCGAGTACGGCGCCCCGGGCGCGGTGGCCGCCGGCGACGGCGAGCCGCTGACCGTGGCCGATGCGGCCAGGCAGGCGAGGCTGGTCGCGGCAGCCTGGACGGCGCTGGACCGGGTGGCGGCCGGCGCCCCGGCCGAGCTGCGCAAGGGCCCGCGCGGCGGTGGCCGCGACCGGGACCAGGTCGTCGAGCACGTCCTGTCCGCCGAGGCGGCGTACGCCCGCAAGATCGGCGTCCGGCTGCTTGTCCCCGCCGTCGGGGACCGGGCCTCGGTGGACGCACTGCGCAGCGCCGTCCTGGCGGTGCTGGGTGGGCCGTCGGACGGCCTCCCGGTCGGGGCGAAGGGCTGGCCCGTGCGGTACGCCGCCCGCCGGATCGCCTGGCATGTGCTGGACCACGCCTGGGAGATCGAGGACAAGAGCGGACCGGCCGCCACCGCGCCATGATGTCGGGCATGGACGAGCACGAGCGGGACCTGGTCGAGCCGGAAGGCGTCAACGCCGGGCCGGGCAGCGGTCCGGCCGACGAGAAGGCCGCCGTCGTCGGCCCGCCGGTGGGGAGCGGCCCGGCCGAGGAGTCCGACCCGGCTCCGCCGCTGGCCGCCGAGGACAGCGCGACCAGGGCCGCCGGCCGGCTCGCCCCGGGTCAGGAGCTGGCAGAGGGAGAGGGGTGAGCGGGTATGGCGCTGGAGCTGTCGGCTGAGCTCTCCTACGGCCACGGTGCCGACACCACGGCGCTGCTCGGCGAGACGATTGGCGCCAATCTCGAGCGGACGGTGGCCCGCTTCCCCGGCGCGGAGGCGCTGGTCAGCTGCCACCAGGGCCTGCGCTACACCTACGAGCAGCTCAACGTCGCCGTCGACGAGGTGGCCCTCGGCCTGCTGGACCTGGGCATCGACAAGGGCGACCGGGTCGGAGTCTGGGCACCGAACTGCGCCGAGTGGGTGCTCGTCCAGTACGCCACCGCCAAGCTCGGTGCGGTCCTCGTCAACATCAACCCGGCCTACCGGACGCACGAGCTGAGCTACGTCCTGGAGCAGTCCGGCGTACGCCTGCTGATCAGCGCGGCGGAGTTCAAGACCAGTGACTACCGGGCGATGGTCGCGCAGGTGCGTGACGGGCTGCCCGAGCTCGAAGGTGTGATCTTCCTCGGCTCAGCGGAGTGGGACGAGCTCGTCTCCCGCGGCGACTCGGTGCCGCCGCACCGGCTCCGCGACCGGATGGCCGAGCTGTCCTCCGACGACCCGATCAACATCCAGTACACCAGCGGGACCACGGGCTTCCCCAAGGGCGCCACACTGTCCCACCACAACATCCTCAACAACGGCTACTTCGTCGGCGAGCTGTGCGGCTACACCGAGGCCGACCGGGTCGCCATCCCGGTGCCCTTCTACCACTGCTTCGGCATGGTGATGGGCAACCTCGGCGCCACCACGCACGGCGCCTGCATGGTCATCCCGGCCGCCGCCTTCGAGCCGGCCGCGACGCTCGAGGCGGTCCAGACCGAGCGGTGCACCTCGCTGTACGGCGTACCGACGATGTTTCTCGCCGAGCTGGCGCTGCCGGACTTCGGCTCCTACGACCTGTCCTCGCTGCGTACCGGGATCATGGCCGGCTCCCCGTGCCCGGTGGAGGTGATGAAGCGGGTTGTCACCGACATGAACATGTCCGAGGTCACCATCTGCTACGGGATGACCGAGACGTCACCGGTCTCGACGCAGACCCGCGCCGACGACGACCTCGAGCGGCGGGTGACCACGGTCGGCCGGCCCGGCCCGCACATCGAGGTGAAGGTGGTCGACCCGGCGACCGGGCTGGTCGTCCCGCGCGGCACGCCGGGAGAGTTCTGCACCCGCGGCTACTCGGTGATGCTCGGCTACTGGGAGGAGCCGGCGAAGACGGCGGAGGCGATCGAGCCCGCCGGGTGGATGCACACCGGTGACCTGGCCACGATGGACGCCGAGGGCTACCTGAACATCGTCGGGCGGATCAAGGACCTGGTGATCCGCGGCGGCGAGAACGTCTACCCGCGCGAGGTCGAGGAGTTCCTCTACGGCCACCCCGACATCGCCGACGTACAGGTGATCGGCGTCCCGGACGAGCGCTACGGCGAGGAGCTGATGGCCTGGGTCAAGGTGCGCGAGGGAGCGACCCTCACCACCGAGGCGGTCCGGGACTACTGCGCGGGCAAGCTGGCCCACTACAAGGTGCCGCGCTACGTGCACCTGACCGACGAGTTCCCCATGACGGTGACCGGCAAGATCCAGAAGTACAAGATGCGGGAGACCGCGGTGCAGCTGCTCGGCCTGCAGGAAGCGGCCGGCATCCGCAACGCGTGACGAGCCACCTGGGCAGCTAGACCCCCGCCTGCACGTCGCGGTAGCGCGCCTCGAACACCGAGTAGGCGGCGAACACGGCGAAGCACAGAGCGACGACGCCTAGGGCAAGCCGCCCCCACCATGGTCCGGCGGCGGACATCAGCAGGGCGTCCAGCCCTTTGACGTGACGGGCGTCCGCCCGCAGGCCGGCCACGACCAGGAACAGGCCGATCGGCAGGAAGACGACGCCTCGGGCGAAGATGCCGACCGCGCCGGTGACCCGGACGATGCGGCAGGTGGCCCCGGAGCACCGGCGCAGGTCCAGCCCGTCTTCGTAGTCCCGGGTCAGCGCTGTGCGCAGCTGCCAGCTGCAGACCGCCAGGAAGGCCAAGCCCAGCACGGCCACCAGGCCTCGCCCGGCCGGCAGCCGGAGCAGGCCGGCGGTCGTCTCGTGCTGCTGCTGCTCGGACCCGGTCTGCCGGTTGCCGGCGAGGAAGGTGGCGGGCACGTAGGACATCGCGAGGTAGAGCAGGCCCTGACCGGCCGTGGTCAGCCGCCGCGACCGTTCGACCTTGGTGTCCCGGTAGGCAGCGGCGAGCCGGACCACCCCGAACGCGGCGAACCCCACGGCGGCGACCCCGACAGCGATCTTGCCCAAGGTGGACGAGGAGACCACCGTCAGCGCGCCCTGGGCGTTGGTCTGGCGGCCTGTCGACCGCGGCAGCACCGCGACCCGGACGGTGAGGTAGGTCAGCACCAGGTAGAAGCCCGCCCGGGCCAGCATCCCGGCGCGGGCGACCCGGTCGGCGAGCGTCGAGTCGCGGACGCCGCCGGCTGCCCGCGAGGCGGTCTTGCCGGCCGGCGTCATGAGCAGTGCTGTGCCCCCGTTGAGCGGGTCGACACGACGGTGCGGGCGACGGGGGGCGGCGGCGCACCCGCTCCGCCGTACGCTGAGCAGGTGAGCGATGCCGACCGGCTCGAGGACCGGCTTGCCGGGCTCGAGGCGCTGCTGGTCGGCTACGGCGGCCTGCTGGTCGCCTTCTCCGGCGGCGCCGACTCGGCGTTCCTGCTGGCCGCCGCCGTCCGGGCGCTCGGTACGACGGCGGTGGTCGCGGCGACCGCGGTGTCGCCGAGTCTGGCGAGCGGCGAGCTCGAGCGGGCGCAGTCCTTCGCCGACAGCCTGCGGGTGCGGCACGTGGCTGTCCGCACCGACGAGCTGAGCCGGGCCGGTTACCGCGCGAACGCCGGCGACCGGTGCTACTTCTGCAAAGCCGAGCTGCTGGACGTCCTGCTACCGGTGGCCACTCGATGGGGCCTGGCTCGCGTGGCGACAGGCACCAACGCCGATGACGCGATGGCGGGCTTCCGGCCCGGCATCCGGGCCGCCGGCGAACGAGGTGCTGTCGCGCCGCTGCGCGAGGCCGGACTGACCAAGGATGACGTGCGCGCCGCCTCGCGAAGGTGGGGGCTCGACACGTGGGACAAGCCGGCCGCCGCCTGCCTGTCCAGCCGTGTCGCGTTCGGCGTCGCCATCACGCCGGCCCGACTGAGCCGGGTCGACCGGGCCGAGCACGCCTTGCGGGCCGCCATGGCTTCCGCCGGCCTCCCGACAGTGGACCTGCGTGTGCGCGACCTCGGTGACCGGGCGCTGGTCGAGGTCGACTCCACCCTGACCAGCCGGCTCGCCGCGCGTCCCGATCTGCTCGGGTCGGTCACCGCTGCCGGCTTCCAGAGTGCCGACGTCGATGCGCGCGGGTTCCGCTCGGGGGCGATGAACGAGCTGCTCGCGGATCCGGCCCGGTACCGCTGAGCCGGGTCGGACGAGTCCCTACTGGCTCTGCCGGTCCGAGGACGTCCGCCGCCGCTTGCGCCCCTCGGCGGTGTAGAGCACCGCGAAGCCGATCAGCCACGCCAGGTTGACGCCGGCCGCGGGCCACTTGTGCCTGGCCGCGAAGCCGCCCGCGATGAGAGCTGCACCGAGTTGCTCGGTGGCGAACAGCGCCCGCTCGCGTCGTCGCCACATCCGCAGGAAGCCGGGCACGAAGACGGTGAGCGGTACCGCCAGCACGTAACCGACCGCGATCGCCGCAGTGGCAGCGTTCGTCTGCGTCGCGGTAGCCATGGGTCCGAACGTACGGCAGTCGGCCGCCTGCGGCCTGTCGGCGGTCAGCCGCCGACGACCACCCGCAGCTGGAAGCTCGGCTGCCCGGCCTCGATGCCGACCCAGCCACCGATCGTCTGGACAGCCTTGAGATCCGATGTCCCAGACAGCCCGAGGCCGCCGCTGACTTTGGTGACGTCGACGTAGAGCGCGGCCGCCGGTGCGGCTGGCAAGGTTCCCATCGCCTGCTGGAAGCGCTTGCCCTGTCCAAGGCGGCCACCGGTGGCGAGCGCCGCGGCATAGCCGGGCCCGACACCGAGGACCACGTCGCCACCCGGAGCGGGCTGGGTACGCGCTTCGAGGCCCACCGAGGCGAGCAGCTTGGAGAAGGCTTCGTAGGCACGGGTGGTCGCTGCCGGGTCCTTGGCGTGGGTGCGAAGACCCCCGCTGGGGGTCTGGGCATCCACTGAACCCACCGCGAGCACCGCACCGTCGCCCAGCAGGGCGGGGAGGTTGCCGAGCACCTCCGTCCAGGTGCTGTTCGCGTGCGGGCCGGCCTCGGTGGCGCCGGAGCGCACGCCAGCGATCTTCTGAGCCGCCTCGGTCAGCGCGCTGGAGCTACCCATGGCCAACGCGGCGGCGGTGCCGTCGGGCAGGTTGGTCAGCAGTCGTCCGGCCGCCGGGCCGGGCCGAGCTGTCGCCACGGCCGACGCGGCACCGACCGTGTGGCCCGCCATCTGCAGGAACGTGGCTTCGGCCCGCACGCCTAGCACGAGCCGGCCGCTGGAGGCGTCGACCAGGCCGCCGGTCAGGCCCGAGGTGGCCGTCCCCCCCACGGCGGCCGCGGCCCGTACGGCGGACGGCAGGTCGACCCAGGCGGTGACCAGCTGGTTGCCGTGCAGCGAGGCCACGTCGGAACGGTAGGTCCCACCGGCCCCGAGGGACCGGGTCCGTGCGGCGGCCAGCGCCTCGTCGGCAACGCGCTGCGACTCGGCGATCACGGCGTACCCGCCCGAGAGGGCGTAGCCGCGATGCTCGCCGGCGAGTGCGGCCAGGCCGCGGCGCGCCTTGTCGGCGTCGGTGTACTGCAGGACGACCAGTGCCTGCGGGCGGCCGCCGGCGTCGACCCAGCCGGCCACGCCGGCCCGCTGCCCGACCCACGGCCGCACCGTGGCGTCGTACCGAGAGCCGCCGCTGCGCTCGACCATCGGGCGCAGGATCGAGTCCCGGAGGTCGTCGATGCTGTTGCCGTGCACCGACGGGAAGTGCCGCGACAGCCGGAGGACGGCGATCTTCTGCTCGGCGGCCGGGTCGAAGTCGACCTTGGCGAAGCCGAAGGCCGAGGCCGGCACGACGGACTCGGGCTGGGCGCCTCCGCCCGACAGGGCTCCGTAGGCCACGGCCGCACCGGCGCCGAGCAGCGCCACCACCGTCACCAGGGCCACCGGCAGCGCCCAGCGCTGGGAGCGGCGCCCGGTGCGCTCGGGTCGGTTGCCGCCCGAGGGCAGGATGTCCCGAGGCGCGGCCATCTGCGCGGGTGCCTCGTACGCCGGAGCACTCACCGCGTCGCCTCGCTGTCTGTGGGGGAGCTTCCAGGGTGATCTCGACAGCGGGGCACGTGGTGCTGATGGGCCGAATGGCGTCGGGCGGGCCTACGCAGGAAAACCGGCGTGTCACGAGGCGCCGTCGCCAGCTAGCCTGGAGCCCGTCATCCATCAGACGTCGCACAGATCGAGGTTCGCGTGCCCACCGGCAAGGTCAAGTGGTTCGACACCGAGAAGGGCTTCGGCTTCCTCTCCCGCGACGACGGCGGTGACGTCTTCGTCCACAAGGGGGCGCTGCCGGGTGGCCTGGAGGCGCTGACGCCCGGCTCCCGGGTCGAGTTCGGCGTGGCCGAAGGCCGCAAAGGTGAGCAGGCCCTGTCCGTGCGGGTGCTCGACACCCCGCCGACCCTCGCCGTCCCCGAGCAGAAGCGGCGCTCACCGGACGAGCTGCACGGCATGATCGAGGACATGATCAAGGTGCTCGACGTGGTCCAGCGCGACCTGCGGCGCGGACGTCACCCGGACAAGCGCGCCGCGAAGAAGGTGGCCGAGGTCGTGCACGCGGTGGCCAGCGAGCTCGAGGCCTGACCCGGGCAGTCTCTCGGGCTAGCCGGCCCGGGTTGGCTCGGCCGGACGCCGACCGCCCGGGGCGCCGGGCCCGTCAGTGGTGCTGCGCTCGCCGGTGGTGCGGCGACCGGCGGCCGGCCGGCGCGACCGGCGGCGCCACCAGGAACGAACGGTCAGGACCAGGGCGCCGCACATCCCGGCTGCCGCGATCCCGAAGCCGAGCCGGCCGTCGAGCGGGAGTGCGATGCCCAGCGCGCCGCCGGCCACCCACGACAGCTGGAGCAGCGTCTCCGAGCGGGCGAACGCCGAGGAGCGGACGTCCTCTGCCACCTCCTGCTGCAGGACGGCGTCGAGCACCAGCTTCGCCAGGGCTCCGGCGAAGGAGGCGACGAGCGCCACGACGAGAGCCGCCGGCACGCTCCACACCAAGGCGCCGAACACGCAGGCGGCAGTCGCTCCGAGCAGGACTGTAGTGAGCACTGCATCGGCGGCCCGCTCGGGCAGCGCCGCCCCGAGGCAGGTGCCGGCCAGCCCGCCGAGGCCGGCCGCGACGACAAGCAAGGCGATCTCGATGTTCGCGCCGCCCTTGCCGCGCAGGAGGAACGCCAGGAACAGGGTGAGGAAGCCGCCGAGGACCCGAAGGGAAGCAGCCGCCCGAAGCGCCACCACCACAGCCGGTGCCGCCGCCTTCAGCCGCGGCAGGGCCACCGGCTCGGGCCGGTCCGCCCTGCGCATCCGGCCGGGCCGACGCTGCTCGGTGGAGTCGACCCGGGCGGGCAGCCGCAGCGCCAGCACGCCTGCAACGAGGAAGCAGACGATCGCCAGCCGCAGGCACCAGCGGTAGCCGAACGCCGCGCTGAGCCCGGCCCCGACCGGTGCCGCCACGGCCGCCAGCACCAGCCCGGACAGCGACAGCCGGGCGTTGGCCGACACCAGGGTCACCGCCCGGGGCAGCAGCCGCGGGACGACGGCGCTGCGGGAGACCCCGTACGCCTTGGAGAGCACGAGCACGCCGAAGGCAGCCGGGTAGAGCTGGAGGCCGCCGGCGGTGTGTGCCATCCCCCAGGCGAGGGCGGCCCGGCCGAGCATCGTGGCGGCCAGCGCCCACCGGCGGCCGTGCCGCAGGCGGTCCAGGGCCGGCCCGACCACCGGCGCGACCAGCGCGAACGGGGCCATCGTGACCAGCAGGTAGAGCGCCACGCGTCCGCGGGCCTGGCCGACGGGCACCGAGAAGAACAGCGTGCCGGCCAGCGACACGGCGATCAGGGCGTCGCCGGCACTGTGCACGGCGTGCAGCTCGATCAGCTGGGCCAGGCCGCTGGTCCGCGCGCCGTGCGCACCGGTCAGCGCACGCACGCGGGTGACCGCGGCCCGGGGCAGGTTCGCGACGCTCACGTCTACAAGTGTCGTCCGTCAGGTGGCACTAGGAGAGTATGTGTTTCGTGACCGTCGCCACTGCCGCCCGCACCCGTCCGAGCTCCGGCCCCGATGCGGTCTGCGCGCAGGCCGTCGAGCCGGCCCGCGCCGCCGCCGTGGAGGTCGCCGGTGGCAAGGTCGGCGATCATCTCGGCGTCGTGGCCGACGGCGAGCGGCTGGTCACCCACCTGTTCGCCGGCCTCGACCCGGCGTACGTCGGGTGGCACTGGGCCGTCACTGTTGCCCGCGCTTCCCGCGCGAAGAACGTCACGGTGGACGAGGTGGTCCTGCTACCAGGCACCGGCGCCCTGCTGCCGCCGCCATGGGTGCCCTGGAGCGACCGGCTGCGCCCCGGTGACCTCGGCGTCGGGGACCTGCTGCCGACCACCGAGGACGACGACCGGCTGGCTCCGGCGTACGCAGCCGGCGACGACCCGCAGGAGGACGAGGTCGCCTGGGAGCTCGGGGTGGGCCGGGTGCGGGTGCTGTCCTACGTCGGCCGGATCGAGGCCGCCGAGCGGTGGTACGACGGTGACAGCGGCCCGGAGGCGCCGATCGCGAAGGCCGCCCCGGCCCGCTGCGGCACCTGCGGCTTCTTCCTGCAGGTCGCGGGCTCGCTGCGGCAGGTGTTCGGCGTGTGCGCCAACGAGTTCGCCCCGTCGGACGGTCGCGTGGTCGCTGTCGACCACGGTTGCGGCGCCCACTCCGAGGCCGTCGTCGTCGCTGCCACCCCGGAGCCGACGCCGTCGCTGGTCGAGGACTACCAGTACGAGGCGGCCGTCTCCGCAGCGGCGCCCGAGCGAGCCGGCTCCGAGCACGCGCTCGGCTCGGTCAGCGAGGCTGAGCCGGCCGAGCCGCTCGGGCACTCCTGATCGAGCCGGCCGGACCGGAGAGCGCCGACCCCGCTGCCAGCGACCCGTTCGGCACCGCGGCCCGGCGCCGGCTCGTCCTGGACGCCTGGACCGCCTCGCCGGCCCGCTTCCGCGAGGACGCCAACGCCGAGGAGGACCTCGTCCTGGGCGGCTACCGCGACCGGCTGGTCGTCGAGCTGGCGCAGAACGCAGCCGACGCCGCTGCCCGGGCCGGGATCGCGGGCCGCCTGCTCTTCTCGTTGCGGACCGGGCCTGCGGGCGGCGGTGAGCTGACCGTCGCCAACACCGGTACCCCGCTGGACGCCGCGGGCGTGGAGTCGCTGTCCACGCTGCGGGCCTCGGCGAAGCGCTCGGGCGCGACGGTGGGGCGGTTCGGCGTCGGCTTCGCCTCGGTGCTGGCGCTCAGCGACGAGCCCGCCGTGCTCTCCGGGGAGCTCGCGGGAGTCGGCGTCGGCTGGTCCGCGGCGGCAACCCGTGAGCTGGTGGCGGGCGCCCCCTCGCTGGCGGTCGAGGCGCGCCGCCGGCACGGCTCGGTGC
>JALYXH010000168.1 GCA_030947185.1 Actinomycetota bacterium
ATCTCCAGAGCGAAGCGCGGGTTGTTGCGCAGGTAGCGCCGCCACAGCCGGCGAGGCTCTCGGGCCAGGCGGTAGGCCCACTCCAGCCCCGAGCGCTGCATCCAGCCCGGTGCCTGCGGCATCAGCCCGGCATGGAAGTCGAAGGCCGCACCCACGCCGAGCAGGGCGGGAGCGTCCAGGCGCGAGCGGTGCGCGCCCATCCAACGCTCCTGCTTGGGCGTGCTGAGCCCGACCCAGACCAGGTCCGGTGCTGCCTGGTTGATCCGGCGCACGACGGCGTCGTCCTCGTCCTGCGTGAGCGCCCGGAAGGGTGGGGAGAACGTCCCGACGACGCGGAGGCCGGGGAACCGCGCCGACATCCGTTCGGCGAGCAGGTCGGCGACACCCTCGGCGCCGCCGTAGAAGTACGACGTCCAGCCGCGGTCGGCGGCCCGGGCCAGCAGTGCGAGCATGAGGTCGGGGCCGTAGACGCGGCGTACGTGCGCCGCGCCGGCCCGGTGCGCCGACCAGACCAGCGGCATGCCGTCCGGCGTGGTGAGGCCCGAGTCGTTGTGAATCGCCCGCAGCGCGTCGTCGCCCTGTGACTCCATCACCCCGTGGACGCCGGTGACGCAGACGTAGCTGCGCTCCCGTTGCTCGATCCAGCGGGTGACCTCGTCGACGGCAGCCGGCTCGTCGATCGCGCTCACGTGCACGCCCAGCACGTCCACGCGCGGCAGGGGTCCCGCCGCCGCATCGGGCCCGGCGGGCCCGCTCACTGACCGAGAACCTGCTTCTCGATCCAGCGGTAGGTCACGGCCAGGCCGTCGTCCAGCGAGGTCGTGGGCTCCCAGCCGAGCACCTCACGCAGGCGCGTGTTGTCGGAGTTGCGACCGCGGACGCCCTGCGGGCCCTCGACGTGACGCAGACCGATGTCGGACTTGCCGGAGATCTCGATGGCCAGCCCGGCCAGCTCGTTGATGGTGACCATGTGCTCGGTGCCGAGGTTGAGCGGGCCGCTGAAGTCCGACTGCATGAGCCGGTAGATGCCTTCGACGCAGTCGTCGATGAAGCAGAACGAGCGGGTCTGCTCGCCGTCGCCCCAGACCTCGATGTCGGTGCCCGGCTCGGCGAGCGCCACCTTGCGGCACAGGGCGGCCGGCGACTTCTCCCGGCCACCCTGGTAGGTGCCCTCGGGGCCGTAGATGTTGTGGAAGCGCACGGTGCGGGTCTCGATGCCGAACTCGGCACCACCGTAGGAGCAGATCAGCTCACCGAGGATCTTCTCCCAGCCGTAGGCGTCCTGCGGCGCGGCCGGGAAGGCGTCGTCCTCTTTGAGCGGGACGACCGCCGTCTCGGTCTGCAGGTGCTCGGGGTAGATGCAGGCCGAGGAGGTGTAGAGGTAACGGCTGATCCCGTTGACCCGCGCCGCCTCGAAGGTGTGCAGGTCGATGAGCGCGTTGTTGCGCAGGATGGTGCCGTGGTTGGTGGAGATGAACCCCATCCCGCCCATGTCGGCAGCGAGCGCATAGACGTGGTCGACTCCGCGGGTGGCCTGCAGGCAGGCGTCCAGCCGTCGTAGGTCCAGCAGCTCGAACTCGTCGGCGGAGGTGTCGGAGAACTCCGGCGTCTTGAGGTCCACCCCGCGCACCCAGTAGCCCCGCTCCTTGAGCGAGTCGACGAGATGGCTGCCGATGAAGCCACCGGCGCCGGTGACGAGAACGCGCTCCATGGGGGTCATTGCTCCAGAGGGCCGGGACGTCGGTGGCGGGCGTCCGTGTGTCACTCAGAGTAGCCGTGCATCGGCGCCCTGGAGCGGTTTTCCCCTGACTTCTGCCGAGGTCGCGGGCCCGGTCGTCGGCCGGCCCAGGCAGCCACGAGCAGGCCTTCGGCCAGGAGCAGCGCCACCACCGCCGCGGCGCTCATGCGCGCCGGCGGCGTCGAGCTGCACCAGCGTCTGCTGCGGCGCCGTCCGTCGCCGGGCTGACGCACCTCGGGCCGACGAAAGGCTCGATCAGCTCCCTGCTCGCCGGCTGAGCCGTGCCTGAAAGCCGCCGGTCACTCTTTACACTCCGCTGACAGTGGAGGGCCGCCGAAACTGCAATCGCTCCTCTAGCGTTCGTGGGCCTAAAGATACGGAGTTCCTCGGTGCATCTGCCCTGCCGGCGCGTTGCTGGTCCGCTCGGCTTGACCCTGTTGCTGGCCGTCGCCGCAGTCCAGGGGCCGGACCGTCCGGCGCAGGCCGCGGGGGCTTCCGTCGTACAGGCCTATCCCTCACCGGGCAGCCGCAGCGTGTCCCCCGGCTCGCAGATCTCCTTCCGCGGGGTGGCCGCAGTCGGCCGCGTCGACGTGGTCGGCTCGGTCACCGGCAGTCACCCCGGCCGGCTGGTGCAGCACAGCGACCACGCGGGCGTCTCCTTCGTCCCGGCCGTGCCGTTCGCCGCCGGGGAGACGCTGACCGTCCGTACGCCGCTCGCCGTCGCCGGCAGCAGCGGTGGCTCGTTCACCTACCAGGTCGCCCGGCCGGCGACAGCCTCGGCCAATGCGCCGTCGATCTACCCGAGCGGAGGCGCGGCGCCTGCCCGGCGTACCGCGTCCTCGGGTGCTCCGTCGCCGGGACCGACGGCAGCGGCCGTGGCAGCGGGAGGGCCCTATCGCTCGCGCCCCGACCTCAAGCCGCCACCGGTCACCGTCACCGTCGGCGGAGCGCACGCTCCCGGCCTGCTCTTCACCTCCTCCGACCTGCAGACTCCCAGCGCCGACACCGGGCTGATGATCTACGACGACGGCGGCGAGCCGGTGTGGTTCCAGTCGCTGCCCCCGACCGGGCTGGGCACCCTGCAGCGGATCCGCTACCTGGGTCAGGACGCGCTCGTCTGGTTCTCGGGCACGCAGACCTTCCGCGGCGGGTTCAAGGGCACCTGGGTCGTCGCCGACACCTCCTACCGCCAGATCGCCGAGATCGCGGCCGGCAACGGGCTGACCGCCGACGCGCACGACCTGCGCATCAGCAGCGACGGCACCAAAGCGCTGCTGGACATCTACAACCCGGTGCACCAGGACATGTCCGCCTACGGCGGCGGGCCGGACGCCAGCGTCTACGAGGCGGTCGTGCAGGAGATCGACCTCGGCACCGGCCTGGTCACCTTCGAGTGGCACAGCCTGGACGAGAGCCCGGTGACCGACAGTCTGGAACCCCTCAGCGGGCAGGACGTCGACTACTTCCACCTCAACTCGCTGGAGTACGACGCCGACGGCGGCATCCTGCTCAGCGGTAGGCACGTCTCGCAGGTGCTCAAGCTCGACCGCAATGCGCCCACCGGCGCCCGGGTCAGCTGGCGGCTCGGCGGCAAGCGCAGCACCTACACGTTCCCCAACGCCGCCGACGCGCTGAGCTACCCGCATGACGTGCGGCGCCGCCCCGACGGCACCTTGAGCATCTACGACAACGCCGTCGCGACCACCCAGGACGGTCGCGGCATCGCCTACCTGCTCGACGACACGGCTCGCACGGCGGTCGCGGTCCGCACCTGGAACCACGTGCCGGCCGAGTACGGGGCGCTGGTCGGCAGCAACCGGATGCTGAGCAACGGCGACGAGCTCGTCTCCTACGGCAACACAGGTGTCGCGACGGAGTACGGCGCCGCCGGCAGCAAGGTCTGGGAGAGCCGGTTCGGCGACGGCGCCTGGACCTACCGCACGCTGCGGGTCGACGGCTGGCACGCCGTGCCCGCCGAGGCACCCGCACTGGTCACCGACCGCTCGGGCAACGACGTGACGGGGTACGTGAGCTGGAACGGCGCGACCGAGGTTGCCGGGTGGGTGCTGCTGGCCGGTCCCGCCGCCGACCAGCTGCGGCCGGTCGGCGCGGTCGCGCCGCGCACCGGCTTCGAGACCAGGCTGACCGGGACCGTCACCGGCTCCGACACCGTGGTCGTGGCCGAGGCCCGGGACTCGGCCGGGGGCACCCTGCGCCGGACGTCGACCACGGCGACCGCGACGCCGATCCAGGCGCACTACAACTCCCTGGGCGGCCCGGGCGGCCTGCTGGGCTCGCCGACCGCCGCGGAGAGGGCACTTCCCGACGGCTCCTACGCGGGTTACCAGACCGGCGTCATCTACTACTCACCGGCCACCGAGGCCTGGGAGGTGCACGGGGCCATCCTCGGGGAGTGGGCCGCCCTGGGCGCGCAGGCCGGCGTCCTGGGCTACCCCACGACCGACGAGCGCGGGCTGCCCGACGGGATAGGCCGCTACAACCTGTTCGCCGGCGGGTCGATCTACTGGACACCGGCGACCGGTGCGCATGAGTCACACGGCGCGATCAGGACGAAGTGGACCGGGCTCGGATCCCAGGCCGGCCTGGCCGGCTACCCGCTCACCGATGAGACCGGGACGCCTGACGGGTTCGGCCGCTACAACCACTTCCAGCGCGCCTCGATCTACTGGTCGCCCTCCACCGGCGCCTGGGAGGTGCTCGGCGCCATCCGCGACAAATGGGCCTCCATGGGCTGGGAGACCGGCGTCCTCGGCTACCCGGTCACCGGCGAGACCACCACCGCAGACGGCGGCGGGCGCTACAGCCGTTTCGCCGGGGGCTCGGTGCGCTGGTCGCCGTCGACCGGCGCCCATGAGGTGCACGGCGCCATCGGTGCGCACTTCGCCGCGCTCGGCGAAGAGGTCGGCCTGCTCGGCTACCCGGTGACCGACGAGCTCGGGACACCCGACGGGGTCGGCCGCTTCAACGTCTTCACCGGGGGCTCGCTCTACTGGTCCCCGGGCAGCGGTGCCTTCGAGGTGCACGGCGCCATCCGGGACGCCTGGGCCGGCCAGGGGTGGGAACGCGGCTTCCTCGGCTACCCGCTCTCCGACGAGCACGACGCACCGGGTGGGCGCCAGAGCGAGTTCCAGCACGGCTCGATCTTCTGGGACGCCTACACGGGCGAGACCACCGTCTCGTCCTACTAGCTACCTGCACCACCAGGAGCTCATCGGGATGCCCTGGGCCGCCATCTGCCGCTGGTAGTCGCTGAGCCGGGTCGGGACCGGCCGGTGCGCGACGAGCGCCGCGCTCAGCAGCCCGACCGCCGCCAGCGTGAGGACCAGGCCGCCGGCCCGCCGGCCGACGCCGGAGGCCAGCCACCACGCCCACCCGCCGAGGAAGAACACGCCCATCCCGACCAGCAGCGGCTGCGGCGCGGTGTGGATCGAGATGTGGCCGACGAAGACGTCCATCCAGCCCTGGTGCGGCAGGCGGAGGTAGAGGAAGGCCACGTCCGGCAGGATCGAGACCAGCTGACCGAGCACCGCCCAGCCCAGCCCGGGCACCGGCCGGCTGCGGGCCGCCGAGACCAGCGCCCCGACGGCCAGCCCCATCCCCGCTCCGATCGAGGAGTGCAGCAGCAGGTGCCACGACGTACCGCGGCCGATGTAGGCCCGCGCCACGGCGATCTCCAGGGCGGCGAGCACGACCAGCGCGAGTGCCGCCGCCGGCCGCCTCACGGGCCGACCGACCGCAGCAGGACGTTCTGCTCCTGGCCGTGCTCGCCCCAGGCCGGGTCGTAGGTGCGGTAGCGCACGAACCCACCGGCGTCGAGCACGGCGTACCCGGGGGTGCAGCCGGCCGCGGCCCTCGGCAGCGCCAGCCGCCGGGCCGTCTCACCGCCCGGGTCGAGCCGCACGCCGTCCAGACCGGGCAGCGAGGGCACCGGCGTACCCCCTGCGCCCGGCATGAGGACGACGAGGGCGAAGCCTCGACCGACGCCGGCAGGGGTGGCTCGCCGGCTGGACGCCAGCGCCACCTGAGCGGCGCACTTTGGGTCGGACTGGGGACCGGCGGCCACCACCAGCGTCGGCCGGCCGTCGAGCGCGCCCAGTCCGGGCACCTGCTCGCGCAGCGAGATCAGGTCGAGCTGGCGCAGGCCCCGGTCAGGCGCGAGTGGTCCGCCGTGGCCGAGGTAGATCCCCATCGCCGCCAGCAGGCCGGCCTGGGCGAGCAGCCAGCCGACCAGTCGGCGCCGACGCCACGTTCGCCCGTCCTGCTCCCTGGCCAGCGGCACAACCGGGACAGTAGCGGTGCCGGCCGGCCGTCAGGAGGGCTTACGGCGGCCGCGGGCCTTGGGCAGGGGGAAGGTGTTGGCGCCCTGCCAGATCAGCTCGGTCTCGGTGAGCACGACCTCGGCGCTGCCGCAGCTGGGACACCGGCTGCCCGGGGGTGGGCCGAGCTGCGGGGGTTCGGTCCGGTAGCCGCCCCGGTTGGCCGACGGCAACGGCAGGCGGAACCGGATGCGCCGCCGGGGCTCCGGCTCCCGGCGGCCGCGCGACCGGGCAACCGGCCACCACACCGACTCGCAGGCCGAGCAGCGACAGATCTTCGTCTGCACCGGACCTCCCCACCGGGTACGGCGGCCGGTCCGAAAGCGCACGGACCGGCTCGAACTGAGGTGCTGGATCATCGCACGCCGCTTCGTGCGACAGGAGGCCGTTTCGGGAAGTCCTGCGGATCTACACTCGGGGCTATGGCCGATGCCACCTGGCAGTCGGAGCTGCGCGCGCGGGGCTACCGGCTGACGCCGCAGCGCCAGCTGGTGCTGGAGGCCGTGGTCACCCTCGGCCACGCGACCGCCGACGAGATCTCCACCGCCGTACGCCGGGTGGCCAGCGGGCTCAACATCTCCACCGTCTACCGCACCCTCGAGCTGCTCGAGGAGCTCGGGCTGGTGACCCACACCCATCTCGGCCACGGCGCCCCGACATACCACGCGGCCACCGACGACGACCACGTGCACCTGGTCTGCCGCGACTGCGGAACGGTCGCGGAGGTGGCACCCGAAGTGGTAGAGGGTGTCGTCGCGGCGGTGGCTGCCGAGCGCGGCTTCACCGTCGACGTAGGGCACTTCGCGATCTTCGGCCGGTGTGCTTCGTGCACGGCGGCCCGGTCGGTCGATGCCGCGGCTCAGGCAGCCACCGGGTCGAACCAGGCCAGGCCCGGGTAGCGGGCGAAGCCACGGTCGGCCGTCGCCAGCCGGCAGCCGTGGGTCAGGGCGAGTGATGCCAGCAGCGCGTCCGGTACCAGGTTGGCAGTGACTCCTGCGTCGTCGCGCAGCAGGGCGTCGAAACGTGCCCAGGTCGGACCCGGCGCGACCAGCCAACGGCTGCGCCCGGCCGCCACCAGCCGGGCCACGAAGTCAAGGGCCACCTCGGCCGGTGCCGGCTGCGCGAAGATCCGGGCGTTGGTCACGATCCGCACGAATCCGGCGAGCGGGGCCTCGTGCAGGGCCAGCTCCTCCCCGCCGCCGACGACGCCGGTGAGCCACCCGGCGTACTCCCGGTGCCGGACCGACTCCCGCCGGAACGCGAAGACCAGGACGTTGACGTCCGGGAGGATCACCGCTTGCCCTCCCGGTCGAGGGCGGACCACAGCGCTTCCCTGTCCAGGATGTCGACCAGAGGCCGCGCGACGGCGTCGCCGTACGCCGGTAGGGGACCCGAGTCGACCGGTGTCGGGGTGCCTAGCAGGACGGCTCGCAGACCTTCAGCCACCAGGCTCGTGAAGGTGCGGCCGTCGGCGAGCGCCCTGGCCTTCGCGGCAGCGACGAGGCCGTCGGGGAGATTGATGGTCGTGCGCACGCAATGAAGCATACAACTGCACGAGTAGTCGCAGACGCCGGCAGACGCCGGCAGACGCCGGCAGACGCCGGCAGACGGCGGCAGACGGCGTCAGGCGGCGTGGCCGGACCGGGCCAGGCTCAGCGGCCGGTAGTTCTCGAGCCATTGCGGCAGGTCGCCGGCCGGCATCGGCCGGGCCAGGTGGTAGCCCTGGACCGCCCGGCAGCCCATGTCCCGCAACCGACCCCAAGCGGCGGCGCTCTCTACGCCCTCGGCCACGACGTCGAGGCCCAGGTTGCTGCCGAGGTCGACGATCGAGCGGACGATCGCGTCGTTGTCGGCCATCCCGGCCATCTCCATCACGAAGCTCTTGTCGATCTTGACCTCGTGCACGGGCAGCCGCTGAAGGTAGGACAGCGAGGAGTAGCCGGTGCCGAAGTCGTCGACGGACAGGCGTACGCCGAGAGCGGCCAGGCCCTGCAGGGTGCCGATCGTCCGGTCCGGGTCGCTCATGACGCACGACTCGGTGATCTCCAGCGTGAGCAGCTCGGACGGCAGCCCGGTCCGGCTCAGGGTGTCGAGGACCTCCTGGGTGAAGGTCGGGTCGAGCAGGCAGCGCGGGGAGAGGTTGACCGAGATCGACAGCGGCCGGCCGGCGTTGTACCAGCCGGTGGCGATGTCGACGGCGTCCCGCAGCACGACCGAGGTCAGCGGCCGGATCAGGCCGCAGCGCTCGGCCAGCGAGATGAAGGAGTCCGGCGCCATCAGCCCCCGCGTCGGGTGCTGCCAGCGCACCAGCGCCTCGGCCGCCACGATCTGGCCGGAGTCGGCGAGCGCCTGTGGCTGGAGGTAGACCACGATCTGGTCCGGGCTCTGCAGCGCGGTGCGCAGCTCGCCGATCAGGGCCAGCCGCTGCGGCGACCCGGTGTCGATCGAGGGCTCGTAGAGGACGGCGCCGTTCCCGCCTTCCTTGGCGGCGTACATCGCCATGTCGGCCTGCTTGAGCAGCGCTGCCGCGTCGGAGGAGTGCAGCGGGGCCAGCGAGACGCCGAGCGAGCCACGCACCTGCACCTCGGTGCCGTCGAGGGAGATCGGGTTGTCGAAGACCCGCAGGATCCGGTTGGCCGCCTCCAGGGCGGACGCCTCGCCGTCGATGCCGCCGACCATCAGGGCGAACTCGTCGCCACCGAGGCGGGCCACCAGGTCGTCCCCGCGGACGGCTGCGCTCAGCCGGGCGCTGACAGTGCACAGCAGCTCGTCGCCCTGCTGGTGGCCGAGGCTGTCGTTGACCTCCTTGAACCCGTCCAGGTCGATGAGCATCACGGCGAAGCCGTCGGCGGGGCGGGCCGCAGTGCCGAAGCCGCGCTCGAGCCGGCTGCGCAGCCGGCGCTGCAGCTGCACCCGGTTGGGCAGCCCGGTCAGCCCGTCGTGCAGCGCCTCGTGCCGCAGCTGCTCGACCAGGCGGCCGTTCTCCAGCGCCACCGAGGCGTGGTTGGCGACGGTCTGCAGCAGGTGGATGTCGTCGGCGTTGAAGGTCATCACCTCGCCGAGCCGGTCGGCCACCACGATCATCCCGATCACGCCCGCGTCGCCCCGTAGTGGCGCGGCCACGGCCTCCCGGAAGCCACGGTCGGCGGCCCACTCGCGCCCGGGTGCCGGCCGGTTGCCCCGGCGTACGAGGAGGGGCTGGGCGGAGGCCAGCAGCTGGCCGAGCACGGTGGCGTCACTGTCGCCGGCCATCACCGCGCCGCGGCGGAGCTCGTGGTTGCGGTCCAGGCTGACCCGTACTCCGACCTCGCCGTGCTCGCTGGCAGACGCGCTGAGGAACATCACCTCGGCCTGCTCGGCGCGCAGCAGCTCCTTCGCCTGGTGCAGCAGCGTGCGCAGCACCTCGTCGATCTCGGGCGAGGAGCTGACGACCTGGGTGAACTGATAGAGCCGCTCGAGGGACAGGTGCCGCTGGGAGAGCGCTGCATACGCGCGATAGGCCAGCAGCAGGACGGCGACCATGCTGACCAGCAGGATGACGGACTGCCGGTCGAAGGCGAGCGCCTCGACGGCGAGCAGCGCGGTGGCGGTGACGGCGAGCGCGATCACCGCGCCCGAGCGGGCGGCGACGGGCAGCTCGCGCAGCCGGCCGAGCCCCTCGTTGAGCGCGATCACGCCGATGACCAGCATGGCAGTGATGGCTCCGACGACGGCCATCGTGGCCAGTGCCGCGAGCTTGGGGCGCAGGCCGAGCCCAGGCGGTCCGACGAGCAGGCGGAACAGAATCAGGGCCATGCCCGCCTCGACCAGGAGCGCACCGGTGTTGAAGGCGACCTTCAGCACCGACTGCCGGCGCCAGAAGATGTAGATGGCCAGCCCGCTCACGAGTCGCGCCGTGAGCACGGTCGAAGGGGCGGCGAAGAACAGCCCCAGCACGAAGGGCAGGTCCGACAGCGAGATGGTGCGGGCCTCGCGGCGGACCTGAACGTGCAGGACGAAGATCTCGCTGACCGCGAAGGAAGGGGCGAGCACCCACCAGGGCACCCGCGGTCCGGGTACGCCGAGGGCGTCCAGCCCGCTGACCGGCAGCCAGGCCAGGACGCCGACGAAGAACAGCATGGTGCTGTAGAGGGCTGTGCGGACCCGCGGGTCGCTGAGCCGGCTCGGGGGCGGGGAGTCGGGGTCGACGGCGTCGCGGTCCGGGTAGCGGGTGGTCCACAGCGCCCCGAACACCGACCGGACGCCACGCGAAAGGAGGCTCCGCACTGGGCTCCTCCTCCAGACGTCGCGGTGCTGCCGTGCGCCGTGGTCGTGGCGCCTCGTTCTGTGCATCGGCAGCGAGCTGCCGCTGCTCCTTAGCCCATTCGGACTCGGACGATGGCCGTCAGCTCCAGGAGGAGCCCGACCAGGCGTTGCCGGACCGTTGCTTACCGTGGCCATCGCGGGTCCGCGACCGTCGTAGCGCGCCCGAACGAAGTCGTCGGATTGGGCCGATCGGCCGCAGGCGGCTGGCGGGCGGATACTGGAAGCGTGTCCGTGCCCGTCGTCGCTCCGGCCTCCTGGCGCAGCCCGTTGCTCGGGCTGCTGGGCGCGGTGGTCGCCGAGGAGCCCGATGTCGGCGTCGCGCTGCACTACGGCGACCCCTATCGCGAGCAGCGCCATCTCTCCGAGGACGCGGCGTACGTCGACCAGAGCGCTCGCGGCGTCGTCCGCGTCAGGGGAGCCGACCGCCTGCGCTGGCTGCACGACCTGACCAGCCAGCACCTGACCGGGCTGGCGCCGATGTCGGGGACGCAGGCGCTGCTGCTCACACCACACGGACACGTCGAGCATCACCTGGTCCTGGCCGACGACGGTGAGTCGGCGTGGATCGACGTGGAGGCGGGCACCGCGCCCGCGCTTGTCGAGTTCCTCGACCGGATGCGGTTCCTCCTGCGCGTCGAGCCGGCCGACGTGTCGGCCGACTGGGCGGTGCTGTCGGTGGCCGGCCCGTCGTCGTCGACAGCCGTGTCGGCGGCCGAGGCGTCGGTGTTGTCGGATGCGTCGGTGACTTCTGCGGCTGCAACTGCACTTGTCACCGACGCGATTGCTCCGTGGCCAGGCGGCGGGTTCGTACGCCGACGGCCGTGGCCCGATCCGGCGTACGACCTGGTCGTGCCGCGCGGGTCGCTGGCTGAGACGGCCGCGGGCTTGCAGCGCGGCGGGGCCGTCCCGGCGGGGCTGGACGCGTGGACCGCGATGCGCGTGGCCGCACGCCAGCCACGGTTCGGCTTCGAGACCGACCACAAGACGATTCCGCACGAGGTGGGGTGGCTGCGCACCGCCGTACACCTGGACAAGGGCTGCTATCGCGGGCAGGAGACGGTCGCGCGGGTGCACAACCTCGGCCGGCCGCCACGCCGGCTCGTCCTGCTGCACCTGGACGGCTCGGACTCGGTGCTGCCCACGCACGCGGACGAGGTCGTCATGGACGGCCGGAGCGTGGGGTTCGTGACGACGGCTGTCCGTCACTACGAGCTGGGTCCGATCGCCCTCGCGTTGGTGAGGCGGTCCGTGCCGGACGACGCGGCGTTGGTAGCGGGTGGCGCGCCGGCGCGGATCGAACCAGCCGCGGTCGAGGACGAGGTGCCGGTGCCTTTACGTCCTCGTTTGCCGAGGCTGTAGCGGGCTCGTCCGGCGTACGAGTCGGCGTCGCCGGGTCAGCGACCGAACAGGCCCTTGCGCTTCTTGCTGTTGTTGGCTGACGTTGCGCCGGACGACGGACGAGGTGAGGGGGCACGTGGCGCCGGCGCGGTCGGGCCGGGCGCACCGGCGTCGTCGTCGAGTCCGAGGAAGGACAGCTCGCGCAGCAGCGCGGCGGTGTCCGTCTGTCGGTCGACGTACGGCTCGGGCGCCGTCAGGGCGAACGCCGGCTCGTCCTCGTTCGACTGCAAGCGGGCGTCCGGCTCCGGCTCGACGTCGGCCGCACTCGACGCCATGGACATCTCGGCAAGCAGCGACGCGGCGTCGGCCCGGGCGGCGGAGAAGTCGTGATCCTTGAGCGCCTGCTCGGCGGCGTGCTCTTCGCTCGTGAGGCGCAAGGCTTCCTCCGCGGCGTACTGCTCGGCGGCCGCGACGGCCACCCGCTCCGCATTCGCGTCTTCGGCGGCCAGCCGCTCGGCCTCGACCCGCGCGGCCTCAACCCGCGCGGCCTCAACCCGCGCGGCCTCGACCCGCTCGGCCTCGACCCGCT
>JALYXH010000187.1 GCA_030947185.1 Actinomycetota bacterium
GGCCCAGCCGGGCCCGCGCCCAGCCGGCAGCGGCCTCGACCAGCTTGGTGGCCTCTTCGGCGACCGAGCCGACCTGCTCGGCGTAGCCGCGGCCGGAGGCGGCCGGCCCCTCGTATTCGCTCATCGCATCCACTTGTCCGGGTCGGGCCGGAACGACACCTGCAGGCGGCCGTCGGCGAGAGCGGCGCCCGACACCGTGCAGCGACGCAGGGCGCTCGGCAGGGCCAGCAGCCGGCGGTCGCCGGCGACCGTCACCACGAGCTCGTCGCCCGAGCGGGCCAGGTCGACGTCGCGCCTCTCGGCCAGCGGCAGGACCAGCGACAGCGTGAAGCCTTTCCCGTCCCGGACGACGGTCATCGACTCGGCGGCCGCCGGCGTGGCCAGGGGGTCACTGCCGGCGTAGACCTCGGTGGCGAAGGCGGCCAGCTCGCCCGGCCCGACCGGCTCGACGGCCCGATAAGGCGCCAGGTGCACGGGCAGCGGCGCGAACGACGCACGCACCTCGTCCAGCTGCGCCGACTGCGAGGCCACCCAGCCGGCCCGCCAGGGATCGGCGTCCGCAGCAGGGAAGACCCGGTTGGCCAGCACGCCGTCGACCCGGTAACCGTGCAGCGACAGGCTGGTCAGCATCCGCCGTGCCTCGGCGACCACGATCGACTCCGGCGTCAGCACCAGCCGGATGGTCGCCGCCGGTCCGGTCAGCGCTGCCCGTACCTCACCCAGCTCGTGGTGCAGCCGTTCCAGCGCGACGAAGACCTGGTCGTGCGGCATCGGCGCACCGGCCAGGCGCGACAGGACCGGGCGCAGCGAGCGGACCGCCCGGCGCTGCGCCGGGAAGACGCGCTCGACGTACCAGTTGAGAGCCTCCGGCAGCGCCAGCAGCCGCAAGGTCTCGGCGGTCGGCGCGCAGTCGACGATGACGACGTCCCAGCGCCCCGATGCCACCTGGCTGCGGACCTCGAGCAGCGCCAGCACCTCCTCGGCGCCGGGCAGCACGGTCAGCTCCTCGGCCTGGATCGGGTCGACGCCGGTCGTCTCCAACACGCTGCGCAGGTAGCCGGCCACCTCGGCCCAGGTCTGCTCGAACCGGCGCTGCGCGTCTACCTGCATGCCGTAGAGCCCGGTGTCGACCTCGGTCGGGTCGGGCCCCAGCGGTACGCCGAGGGCGTCGGCCAGCGAGTGCGCCGGGTCGGTCGACAGGACCAGCGTCTTGCGCCCGCGCAGGGCGGCCAGGGTGGCCGTCGCGGCCGAGGCCGTGGTCTTCCCGACACCGCCCTTGCCCGTGAAGAGCAGCACCCGCACGGCGGCGCTCCCGCCGGCCGCCGGGCTCAGCCCTCCACCCGCTTCTTGAGCTCCTTCAGGGCGGTGTCCATGATCACTTTCTCGGCTTTGCGCTTGAACATGCCCAGCATCGGCATGTTCAGGTCGACCTCGAGGGCGTAGGTGACCTCGGTGCCCGCTCCGGCGCTGTCCAGCGTGTAGCTGCCGTCCATCTTCTTGAGCATCTTGCCTTTGACCAGGTGCCAGCTCACCGCATCGTCGCCGGACCAGTCGTAGCCCAGGACGTAGTCGTCCTTCACCACCCCGGCGTCGAGCACGAAGCGGACCTTCTCGGCCCTGCCGTCGGGCCCGGGCTCGACGACCTCCACCTGCTTCATGTAGTCGGCCCACTCGGGGTAGGCAGCGAAATCGGCGATGACGCCCATGACGGCTGCCTTGTCGGCGTTGATCGTGATCGAAGAAGTCGCGCGCTCGGCCATGCGGCAGGTTAGCGCCTTACCACTCGAGGACGAACGGCTCCCCGGCGCCACGGAAGTGGCCGACGTTGACGCACTCGGTCCGGCCGATGCGGGTGCGGCGCACCAGCGGGTTGTGCACGTGCCCGAACAGCACCAGCGACGGGGCGGTGTCCCTGATCGCATCGAGCACCGCTTCGCTGCCCCGTTCGAAGCGGCGGCCCTCCGTGTCATAGAGCAGCTCGGGGCGGTTGGGCGGGATGTGACAGCACAGGACGTCGACCGAGCCGACCGCCGCGACCTTGGCGGCGTACTCCTCGTCGGAGATCTCGTAGGGCGTGCGCATGGGCGTGCGCAGGCCGCCTCCCACGAAGCCGAACGTGCGGCCGCCGATGACGGCCGTGGCCCCGTCGAGCAGGGACAACCCCTCGCGAAGGAACTCAGGGTAGAGCGACGGCACGTCGACGTTGCCGTAGGTGAGGTAGGTCGGGGTCGGCATCGCTGCGAACAGGTCGGCGTACTGCCGGCGGATGGCTCCTTCCATCACCGTGGCCCGGTCCCCGTCGAGGGTGGCCCAGAGGCCCTGCGACCAGCGGCGTGCCTCGTCGAAGTCGCGGGCAGTGCGGAGCTCGACCAGCCGGCGGACCGCGTCCGCGCCGAACAGGTCGGCGAAGATGCCGGCGGAGTAGTCGTCGTAGTCGATGAACAGGATGAGATCGCCCAGGCAGATCAGCGCGTCGGCCCCGTCACCGGCTCGGGCCAGCGCGTCGACCCGCCCGTGTACGTCGGAGACCACGTGCACCCGCATGGGGTCCGAGCCTAGATGGACCGGCGGCCGGCCGCTCGGGACGGCGGTGCGCTCAGAACAGCAGGCCGACCAGGCTGAGCAGACCCACGACGAGCACTGTGGCGGCCAGCGCGGCGGCGACGGCGAGACCCATCCGCAGTCCCTTGCTCGCCTGGGTGAACTCGCCGATGCCGGGCAGTCGGACTGATGGCGCCGGCGCCCGAAGGTCGGCCAGGAACGGCAGCCCGCAGCCGTCACAGGTCGAGCGCTCCATCGGCGTTCTCGCCGAGCAGCTCGGACACGGCCAGGCGGGTGCTGCGACGGTTCGGGACCGGCGCTCGGCCGGCGCGGGATCCGGCAGCGCGTCCAGCTCAGCGTCCAGCTCCGGGTCCAGCTCCGGGTCCGGGGCGGCATGGCGGCCGCGCCGCCGGGGCGGCGCCTCAGCGACCCGCGCCGACGACCGGTCCAGCAGGGCGATCGGTCCGGTCAGGGGGTCGGCCCGGTGCGGGTGGGACGGCGTACGGGCGGGCATCGGGGCAGGCAGCTGCTGCGGAAGCTCAGGCGGGTCCACGGAGGTGGCCGGCTCGGGGGCTGGCCGGAAGTCGGCCCAGCACAGGGTGCACCACTGCGCTCCGGGCCGACAGGCCGCGCCGCAGGCGGGGCAACGATCGGGCGTCACGCCTTCCCCTCGGCAGTCCCGGCCCCCGTCTTGACTCCCGTTGTGGTCGCCGGCCGCGAGTCGGCGGGCGGCGCATCCGTACCCGGCCGCGGCGTACCCGGCGGGCGACCCGCCTCCAGCTCGTCCTTGAGTGCGTTGAGCGCCCGTTTGAGCTCCGCGGAGTGCCGCCGCCCCGCGGCCAGCGCGCGGCGCCGTACCCGGGCCTGCCGACCGGTCATCACCTCGGTGTCGCTGCCCCGTCCGGTGAGCTCGGCGCGCAGGTAGTAGTGCAGCAGCACGCCGTCCCGGCACGGCTCCAGCCAGATCTCGCTGCTTCCGACCAGCGTCCCCGTGACAGTCCAACGCAGACCCTGCTCGCCCCGGTCCTGGTAGACCGACAGGTGCAGAGCCGGCCACCAGGTGCGCCACAGCTCGGGGTCGCGGATGCGGGCCGCCACCGTCGCCGGCTCGGCGACGAGATAGGTCTCGTCGATCAGGTCCAGCGCTGGCATGAGCCGAGCATCCCACCAGGCCGGCGTCCTACCAGGCCGGCATCCCACCGGGCCCGCTCCCCACCGGGCCCGCTTCCCACCGGTGCGAAGCGGGCCCGTCGCGCGCTACGGTCTGCGCTGGCGCCCGCCTGCGGTCGGGATGTCATGGCCGGCCAACACGCAACGTCGCGAGGAGCCACCGTGAAAGAGCTGTCACGGCTCGACGAGGAAGTCCCCGTCGCGCAGGACGCGACGCTGTCGGATCCGGTGTTCGACCGGGCCGACAGCGACCCCGACCAGGTCATGTTCAGTCGCAAGTCCGGCGACGAGTGGAAGCCGGTCACGGCCAAGGAGTTCGCCGAGCAGGTCGAGCGGCTCGCCGCCGGACTGATCGCCAGCGGCGTCGAGGCCGGTGACCGGGTCGGTCTGATGTCGCACACGCGCTACGAGTGGACGCTGTGCGACTACGCCATCTGGACGGCCGGCGCGGTGACCGTCCCCGTCTACGAGACGTCCTCGCCCGAGCAGCTGGCGTGGTACCTCGGCGACTCCGGCGCGGTGGCCGCGTTCGTGGAGAACGAGGAGTTCGAGAAGACGCTCAAGGAGGCCTGCTCCGAGCTGCCGGACGTCGTCAACGTGTGGCAGATGGAGGGTGACGGCCTCGACTCCCTGCGCGAGGCCGGCAAGGACGTGGACGCCGCGAACGTGCACGAGCGGCGCAAGACGCCGAAGCCGGACTCCCCGGCCACCGTCATCTACACCTCCGGTACGACGGGCAAGCCCAAAGGCTGCGAGCTCACGCACGGCAACTTCCTCTACGCCGCCGCGTCGACCGCGGACGACCTCGACGAGCTGTTCGACGAGTCCGGCTCGACGCTGCTGTTCCTGCCGCTGGCCCATGTCTTCGCCCGGATCATCCAGGTCGGCTGCGTCGCCAACGGCGTACGGATGGGGCACACGGCCGACGTCAAGAACCTGATGTCGGACTTCCAGGCGTTCAAGCCGACGTTCATCCTGTCGGTGCCGCGGATCTTCGAGAAGGTCTACACGTCGGCCCAGCAGAAGGCGCACGCCGACGGCAAGGGCATGATCTTCGACCGGGCCGAGAGGGCGGCCATCGCCTACAGCCGCAGCCTCGACGCGACACTGCCCCGCCCGCTGACCAAGCTGCAGCACGCGCTGTTCGACCGGCTGGTGTTCAGCAAGCTGCGCGCTGTCCTAGGCGGCGAGGTTACCTATGCGGTCTCCGGCGGGGCGCCGCTGGGTGAGCGGCTGGGCCACTTCTTCCGTGGCATCGGCGTGACCGTGCTGGAGGGCTACGGGCTGACCGAGACCACCGCCACGGCCACCGTCAACCTGCCGAACGAGATGAAGATCGGCACCGTCGGGCGCCCGGTCCGCGGCTCCGCCGTGAAGATCGACAAGGATGGCGAGGTGCTGCTCAAGGGCGGCAACATCTTCACCGGCTACTGGCACAACGACGATGCCACCAAGGAGACGATGGCCGACGACGACTGGTTCCGCACCGGCGACCTCGGCGAGCTCGACAAGGACGGCTACCTCAAGATCACGGGCCGGAAGAAGGAGCTGATCGTCACGGCCGGCGGGAAGAACGTCTCCCCCGCCGTCCTGGAGGACGGGCTGCGCCGCGCCAAGCTGGTCAGCCAGTGCATCATCGTCGGCGACCAGAAGCCCTTCATCGGGGCACTGGTCACCATCGACGAAGAGGCGTTCGAGGGCTGGAAGAAAGATCACGGCAAGGACTCGGACGCCACGGTCGAGGACCTGCGCGATGACGACGACCTGCGCTCGGACATCGAGTCCGCCGTGACCGAGGCCAACAAGGCGGTCTCCAAGGCCGAGTCGATCCGCAAGTTCCGGATCCTGCCGGTCGACTTCACCGAGGAGGGCGGTCAGCTGACGCCGTCTATGAAGCTCAAGCGATCGGTCGTCCTCAAGGAGTTCGAGGAGGACGTGAGCGCGCTCTACGACGAGTGATGCTTCCGAAGCAAGTGGCGCAGGCGCTCGGCCAGCAGGTCCCAGCGCCACTCTTGCTCGACCCAGGCCCGTCCGGCGAGCCCCATCGCGGCCGCCCGCTGGGGGTCTGTGAGCAGACCGGCTACCGCGTCGAGGACGGCCGCCGGCGAGCGCCCGTCCACCACCAGCCCGGTCTCGTCCTGCAGGACGGCGTCGGGCGCCCCACCTGAGGAGCCGGCGACCACCGGCAGGCCGGTGGCCGATGCCTCCAGGTAGACGATGCCGAGGCCTTCCACCTCCAGCCCAGCCCGCCTGGTCCGGCACGGCATCGCGAACACGTCCCCGGCGGCGTAGTGCGCCGGCAGGTCGCCCCACGGCACCGAACCGGTGAACACGACCGACGCCGCGTGCCCGCTGGCATCGGTCAGCCGGCGCAGCCGGGCCGCATCGGGCCCGCCACCGACGAGCAGCAACGCGACACCCGGTACCCGTCGGGACAGCTCCGGGAGGATGGAGATCAGCAGGTCCTGCCCTTTGCGCGGAACCAGCCGGGACACGCACACCACGACCGGGCGGTCGCCGAGGCCGTACCGACGGCGCACCTCTGCGCCGCCGGCACCGGGCCGGAAGAGGTCGGTGTCGACACCGGAGGGCAGGTGCTCCAACCTGGCCCGCGGACCGAAGGCCGGTGCCAGCCGACGACGGGTGTAGGCACCCAGGTAGGTCACGACGTCGACCGTCGAGCCGATCCGGCGGAGCACCTGCCGGGCGCCGGGCAGAGCGGCCCAGCCGACCTCATGGCCATGCGTCGAGGCGACGAAGCGCTCGACCCCCGCCGAGCGCAGCGGGCCGGCCAGCAGCCCCAGCGGGGCGGCGGCCCCGAACCACACCGTCGAGCAGCCCTCCGACCGGGCCACCTCGCGGGCCCGGCGGGCCACATCGGGCACGGGCAGCATCAGTGAGCCGGGGTGACGGACCACCGGGAACGCCTGCGCCGCGTCGAACGCGGTGGCACCCCGCCAGGCCGGTGCGTAGACCACGACCTCGCCGGCCGGCAGCCGGGTCGCCAGGGCGTGCACGTAGGCCTGGATGCCACCGGGTCGCGGCGGGAAGTCATTGGTGACGACCAGCGTCCGGCCACTCACGGCACGAGAGCGGGCGGGGGCTCGACACCATTCTGGCGGGCCCAGTCGCGCGCCAGCGCGATCCGCTCCGGCCCGGTCGGATGCGTCGCGAACAGGCCGTAGACAACCGGGTTGGGGTCGAGGTCGGACCGGTTGGCCAGCGACAGCCGCCGTTCGATCCGGGCGAACGTGAGCGGGTCGCGGGTCAGCTCGAGGGAGTGCACGTCGGCTCTCGCCTCGATCCGCCTGGACACCAGGGACGACGCGGGAGTGAGGAGTACGCCGGCGGCCGCGACGAGCAACAGCAGGAGGGCCACGGAGCGCGGGTCACCAGCACCGACCGCTCCCGCGCGGCGCAGCAGCGGTCCTGCGGAGATCAGCAGGAAGGCGAGACAACTGGCAGCCGCCGCGCCCAGGGCCCCCTCCAGCGTCCCGTGCAGGACATCCTGGCGCTTGGCGTGACCCAGCTCGTGGGCGACGATCAGCCGGACCTCTGCCGGGGTGGCCGAGCGCAGCAGCGTGTCGTAGACGACCACGCGCCGGGTGCTGCCGAAGCCCGACACGTAGGCGTTGAGCGCCGTGGTCCGCCGGGACGCGTCGGCGACCAGCACCTCTCGGACCGGGACGCCGTCGCGGGCCGCCAGCTCGAGCAACGACGTCCGCAGAGGGCCGGCCGCGAGCGGGGTGAAGCGGTTGAAGGCCGGCTCCACCAGCAGCGGGTAGAGGAACGAGGCGACCAGCACCAGAGCGGCGCCACCCAGCGCCACCCAGGCCCACCAGGTGCGCGGAAACGCCCGGGCCAGCGCGTAGAAGCCCAGGAGGGCGAGCACCAGGACCCCGGCACTGATGCCGAGACTGCGCAGCTGGTCCACCGCCCAGCCCGACCACGACTGGGTCGAGAGCTGGTAGCGGCGCAGCACCACCTCGGCCCACGCGTCGAACCCGAGCGTCGCGAGCCGCCCGACCAGCGTCACCGCCAGCCCGCCCAGGACGACCTGCCAGCCCCAGCCGCCACCCAGCGGCCGCCCGGCCCGCTCCACCAGCCGGGCGCCCAGCGGGGTCAGCCCGAGCACCCCGGCCGCCACGAGGCCGGCCACCAGGCCGGCGTACGCCGGGGGTCGCACGGCCCGGTGGAACGCGTTCTCGTAGGCCCGTTCGGCCGCGGTGAAGTCGCGCAGTGGGGCCACGGCGTGCCGCCCACCCGGCACCGGCCCGGGCAGCGGCGACCACGGTGTGGTCAACGCCAGGACGGCGAGCAGGGCAGCTCCGAGCACCAGCAGGGCGAGCACCGCGGCGGGCCGGCCGCTCATGACAGCTCGGTAGGCAGGTAGCTGCGCCAGTCGCCGGTGAAGGACGCCAGGTCGGTGTGCAGCAGCGCGGCGAACGCGTCGCCGAGCGCGCGGTCGCCCGGCGTACCGGGAGCGGCGGCCCCGACCTGGCGGTAGAGCTGCACCAGTGTGGCCTGGTCGCTGCGTCGCACGATGAGCCGGCAGGCCAGCCACGCCTGCTCGTAGATCTGCGACAGCGCCGGGTTCGTCGCCAGGAAGTCCTCGTCGGTGGGCAGTCGCTCGGGCAGCCGACCGGCCCGGATGTCGCCCCGCAGCTCCCTGCCGGCCGAGGCGACCGAGACGCCGCTGTCGAGGTACCCGACGTAGTCGGCGAGCCCCTCGACGAGCCACGCGGGGACGGCCTGGCCGGTGGCCGCCCGCGACGCGACATGGGTGACCTCGTGGGTCAGCACCACCCGGCGTCCGGCAGCGCTGAGCTTCGCCGCGTTGACCGGGTTGACGACGATCCGGTCGCCGACGGGGCTGGTGCGACCGGCCGGGCCGCGGGTCAGCTCGGCGGTGGCGACCGCCGCGATCTGCGAGAGGTCGGTTGTCGCGCCGAGGATCCGGGTCAGCTCCTCCTGCGAGTCCGGGGTCAGCACCACCACCTTCTGCGCCCAGTCGGTCCCCCAGACGGCGCTCACCCGCGGCACTGCCGCAGCGATGTCGGCGGCCAGCCCCCGGCGGGCCGCGCGCGAGCCAGGGTGCCCGAGCACCAGGCTGGTGGCAGTCTGCTGCGCCTCGACCGGACCGAAGTCCCACAGGTCGCGCGCGGTGTGCACGCCGGAGTCGTCGATGTCCGCGTCGCCCGAGACCAGCCACGCCTCACCGCGCCGGACGAACGTGAGGTACTGGCTGGCCTGCGCAGGCTGCGCATCGAAGCCGGCGAGGCCGTAGCGGAGCACGACGGTCGGCAGCCACGCCTCCGCCCCCAGCCGCTGGTCGGTAGCGGCCGGGATGACGTGGTCGCTCGCCGCGTCCAGCTGGTAGTCCCAGGTCGAGAACGCGACGCCCGAGAGGTTGTCGTACAGCGCCGCCTGGCCGGCCAGGAACTCGGGAGAGTTCGCGTCGACGGTGGCGAGGAAGCCGGCCCGGTCGTGGGCCAGCACGGCTGCGCCACGACGCGAAAGCAGCGCCTCGACCGCCGCCCGCCGCGCCTGGACTGCCGTGGTGGTGGGCGCCGGGCGGGCGGCCACCGACGCCGGCACGGGTGCCGCGGACACCGGGCGAGCTGTTGTGGACCGTTGCTGGAGCAGCGACCGGGCTGCCAGCCCGCCGCCGACGAGCTCGAGGATCACGGCGGCGACGAGGGCCGCGACGACCCAGCCGGGCACGCGCCGGCGCGCGTGTGCTCCCACCCGCCAGATGCTAGCCGGAGCGCAACGCCGCGGTTGCCTCGCCGGCCGTCCGCAGGGCAGCAGTCATGCCTGCGGCTGCGGAGGCCCGCGCGCTGTCAGCGGCGGCCAGCGACGAGCGGGAGGCGTCCAGGGCGCCGCGCCCTGCGCCGGCGAGAACCGCGTAGGCGTTGGCTGCCTCTTTGGTCGAGCGGTACCAGCCGGCGACGGCCCGGCCCAGCCAGGTGCCGACGGTGGCGTCCAACCCGGCGTACGC
>JALYXH010000008.1 GCA_030947185.1 Actinomycetota bacterium
CCGAGAAGCTTGGTCCCGGTGGCCCGGACGTCGACCAGCTCGCCGCGGAGGTTCTCCAGCCCGACCTGTGGGCGCCGGACGAAGTCGAGCCAGGCGCCGGCGAGCAGCCCGACCGGACCGGGCGGCCGTCGCGGTCTCCAGTCGTCGGCGGGGGTGGCCCGCGGCTCGCGCGTGGTGTCGAGGATCACCTGTCCGATGTCCACCGCCGAGATGCCGTCGACCATGGCGTGGTGGGTCTTGGTGATGACTGCGATGCGGCCGTCCTCGAGACCTTCGACGAGGTACATCTCCCACAGCGGACGGCTCCGGTCGAGCTGGCGGGCCTGCACCCGGCCGACCAGGTCCTGCAGCTGCTGCTGGCTGCCCGGCCGCGGCAGCGCGCTTCGCCGGACGTGGAAGGCGACGTCGAAGTCCGGGTCGTCGACCCAGACCGGGCTGGCGAGCCGGCCCGGCACCCAGCGGACCTTCTGTCGGTAGCGCGGCACCAGCCCGATGCGCCCTTCGATCAGGCTGACGAGGCGTTCGTAGTCGAGGCCCTCCTCGGGCGGCGCGAAGATCGCTACCCCGCCGACGTGCATCGGGGTCGACGGCTCCTCGAGGTAGAGGAAGGAGACGTCGAGAGCACTGAGCCGGTCGGGCATCTGGTCATCGTCGCACGGGCCTGCGGGCCGAGATGACCGCCGCGGCCTCAGCCGAGCAGCGGGACGCCCAGCAACACCTCGAGCTCGGCCGCCGTCTCCGCCGCGCTCACGTGGTGGACGCCGACCATGCCGACGCCGGCGGCACCTCGGATGTTGGGCGCCAGGTCGTCGACGAACACGCACTGCTCCGGGGGCAGGCCGAGCTCCCGCGCGGCGTAGCGGTAGATGGCCGCCTCGGGCTTGCGCATCCCGACCTCGCCGGAGATCACCACGATGTCGAAGACCTCGTCGAAGCCCTCCCGTGGGTACTCGTTGCCCCACGAGTTGGACAGCAGGCCGGTGCGGATCCCGGCCCGGCGGGCCCGGCGGACGATGTCGAACATGACCGGCTGCTGCCGGAAACCCGCGAACATCCGGGTGAGCAGACCCTCGGCCGGCACCGGGCCACCGTCCGGCCGCCGCAGGCGGGTGGCCAGCTCCCGCTCGAAGTCGGGTACGGCGATCTCGCCCCGCTCCAGCGCGTGCACCGGGTTGGTCGCGGTCTCGACGTACGCCGCGTCACCGAGCAGGTCGCGCATGACGACGAGGAACCCGTCGTAGGAGACGCCGTCTGCGGCGCACCAAGCCGACATGGTGTCGGTGAGGCTGTTGGTGAGCACCCCGCCGTAGTCCACGAGCAGCCCGGTGAGGGGATCCTCGGAGCCGCGCTGCCGCGCGGGGATAGCCTGCCGTGGTTCGGTCACGGTGCCGGATCCTAGAAGGTGCCGGATTTCACAAGGAGAGACGATGGACTTCGCCCTGAGCGCCCGCGGCCAGGACTATTTGGACCGCCTGCAGGACTTCATGGACAGCCACGTCTACCCGGCCGAGTCGGTCTACCAGGAGCAGAGAGAGAAGCTCGGCTACAACAACCACGAGCTGCCGCCGGTCATCGACGAGCTGAAGGCTGAGGCGCGGCAGCGCGGGCTGTGGAACCTGTTCCTCCCCCACGGCGAGTACGGCGCGGGGCTGACGAACCTCGAGTACGCGCCGCTGGCCGAGCTGACCGGCCGCTCGCCGAACATCGCCCCGGAGGCGATCAACTGCGCGGCACCGGACACCGGCAACATGGAGGTGCTGACGCTGTTCGGCACCGAGTCGCAGAAGCAGCAGTGGCTGCAGCCGCTGCTGGAGGGCCAGATCCGGTCCGCGTTCGCCATGACCGAGCCGGACGTGGCGTCCTCGGACGCCACCAACATCGCCACCTCGATCACCCGCGACGGTGACGAGTACGTGATCAACGGTCGCAAGTGGTGGATCAGCGGCGCGGCCGACCCGCGCTGCAAGATCATGATCGTGATGGGCAAGACCGACCCGGACGCGCCGCCGCACCGCCAGCAGTCGCAGGTGCTGGTGCCGATGGATGCTCCAGGTATCGAGAACGTCCGGCCGCTGCCTGTCTTCGGCTACCAGGACCAGCACGGCCACAACGAGCTGCGGTTCACCGACGTACGGGTGCCGGTCGCCAACCTCATCGGTGAGGAGGGCGGCGGCTTCGCTATCGCGCAGGCCCGGTTGGGCCCGGGCCGGATCCACCACTGCATGCGCGCCATCGGGATGGCAGAGCGGGCGCTGTCACTGATGGTGTCCCGGGCCCGCACCAGGGTCGCCTTCGGCGGCCCGCTGGCCCAGCAAGGCGTCGTCCAGCAGCAGATCGCCGAGTCACGGATGGAGATCGAGCAGGCCCGGCTGCTCGTCCTCAAGACCGCCTGGATGGTCGACAACGTCGGTGCGAAGGGTGCCCGCACGGAGATCTCGGCGATCAAGGTGCTGGCACCCAGAGTGGCGCTGAGCGTGATCGACCGGGCGATCCAGGTGCACGGCGGCGCCGGGGTCAGCGACGACTTCCCCCTGGCGGAGATGTATGCCCACGCCCGGACGCTGCGCCTGGCCGACGGCCCCGACGAGGTCCACATCCGCACGGTGGCCCGTCAGGAGATCGGGCGACTGCCGGCGAGCTGAGGCCGGCCCGCCGACGGTTGTGCGGTCAGCGCAGCCGGCTGAACATGCGGCGCCGGAGGGGCGCCGGCCGGGCCGCGCCGACGAGGTCGGCGGCGGCGCCGGCCAGGGCCAGCCGGATCGGAGCGGCCGGGGCGGTCTCCGCGAGGGAGCGGCCGTTGGCCAGCGCCTGGTCCAGGGCCACCTGGTCGAAGGGGACGAAGGCGGACGGGCTGACCCCGGCATAGCGGTCCAGCGCCGCCCGCACCTCCTGCTCGGGACTGCCCGGCACGACCACCCCGCGCACCCGGTTCACCATCACGTAGGGCACCTGGGCGGGCAGCAGCTCCTTGAGCTGGGCCAGGCCGCGGACCAGGCGCTGCAGCCCGACCGGGTCGGCACTGCCCACGACGACGACGGTGTGCGCGGCAGCGAGCACAGCGAGCGTCGCACCGTTGCGCCGCGGGGCAGTGGTGTCGTAGGCGAGCTCCTCGTCCTGCTCGAGGCTGAAGCCGCAGTCGACCACCGTGATGTCGGCGACCCCCCGGGCCATCTCGAGCACCACCTCCATCGAGGCGGGGCGCAGCTCGGTCCACCGTTCGGCGCGGGCGATACCCGTCAGCACGCTCAGGTGCGGCCCGACCGAGCGGGCCAGCCGGGCGAGCCCACGGAGGTCGAGCTCCCCGGCGTTGGCGAGCCGGGCGGCAGCGGCCAGTCCGGGCGACTCGTCGAGCAGGCCCAGCACCTGCGCGATCACTCCGCCGTAGACGTCAGCATCGACGAGCAGGGTCGGGGTCGCGATCGCGGCCAGCTCGGTCGCCAGGGCGACGGCGACCGTCGTCCGGCCCGGCGCCCCCGTCGGCCCCCACACCGCCAGCACGCGGCCGGTGCCGGTGTGGGCCAAAGCCGTCTCCACCGGCGCATCCGGCAGGTCGGGCAGCGCGGCGCTGACGTCGCCGGGGGCACCCAGTCCCGCCGGGGCGGCCGCGGAGACCGCGTCGACCACCGCCGCCGAGATCACGTCGGGCGGCGAGTCCGCGGGCAGCACATGGCGGAGACCCAGCTGACGCATCCGCCGCTCGGCGTCCCCGTCCCCCGGCGGCACCAGGCCGACGACAGCTACCCGCGCGCTGGCGAGCCGCGAGAGCGCGTCGCGATCCAGCCGTCGCAGGTCGGCGGAGAGGATGGCGGCGCGGGCGGTCCCGGCCGCGGCGGCGGCCAGCAGGTCGGCCAGGTCGACGCAGCGTCGTACGACGGCGACGCCGAGGTCCATCCGTTCGAGTGCGGCGACCAGATCTGCCTCCCACACCGCGTCGGTGACCGCGGTGAGCACGGGGACCGTCACGACGACGCCGGTGGGGTGCCGGTGCGGACGTCGCCGGGATCGTCCCCTGCTCCGCGTTGAACGCTCACCACATCGAGATCCGAGCCCTCCACGGCGGCCACCACTGCAAGAACCTGGTCGGGGCGCAGCTGCACGGTGAGCGTGAGCGTGTCGCCCGACCCGCTCAGACCGCCGGACCGCTGGTCGACCGCTAGCACGACCACATCGGTGGCGACCACGGTCGGCACCGCGGCCCGCGCCGTCGCTGTTCCCGTCCCCTGCCGCCGGGTGGCCAAGATGTCCACGCGAGACCGGGCGCGCAGGTCGCCGGCCACCGCATGCGACCGGGGGACGGGGAAGGACAGCTGCCGCAGCGGCGCACCCGCCACGGGCGCAAGCGCGTCCCGTGGAAGGAACTCGTCACGACCGACGTCGCGCTGCAGCACCTGCCCCACCGCCCGCGCGCGCTGGGAGGCGACGATGTAGCGCTGCCCGTTGCCCACCAGGCGGACCGCTGTCGTCGACAGGTCGGTGTTCGTCAGGGTGTAGCCGCGCGGCAGGTCCCGGGTGACGGTCAGCACTCGGGTGGTCCGCTGTGCCCCGGCCACGACCGCCGATCCCACTACCACCGAGGCCACGATCAGCAGCACACCGAGCACCACGCGGCCGTCGAGCCACCGTGGCTGGCGGAGCCGGGCGGCCGGTGGCGACGGCAGCTCGGTCACGGCACTCCCGGATGGAGGGGCGGCAGCGGACGGGGTCGGGCAGGGCTCGGCGACGAGCCCTCGGGGCGCGCGGGCTTGGGCATGCTCCCCCATCCGGTCGACCGGCCGCTACCGGCGTCCACAGCCCGGCGCGCCCGGGGGACCGCTGCCGACACACGAAGCCATCCGGTGCCACACTGCGGCCCTGGTTCCCAGTGCACGCAAGCGCAGGCAAGAGCAGGAGACGAGGTCCGAATGGCCGCCAACCGCTTCCTCCAGCTGTCTGACGTCGCCGACGTGCTGAACATCTCCGTGTCCCAGGCCTACGCCCTGGTGCGCAACGGAGACCTTCCGGCAGTCAAGATCGGCGGCCGCGGCCAGTGGCGGGTCGAGAGCGACCGCCTTGAGGCCTACATCGCCCAGCTCTACGAGCAGACCCGTGCATTCGTCGCCAGCCACCCACTCGGCAGCAGGGAGGACCTGGAGGCCCCGAGGGACTAGGCAGCCTAGCCGTGGCCTCGGTCCTCAGCTAAGCGCGCTCAGGCCGAGCGGAGCACGGCGACGGCCGCTATCGGGAGGGTGCGAACCGCGCGCACCGTACCCGGACGCCGGGGCTCCCCGGGTGGGTGCTCGGCGACCTCGAGAAAGTCCAGCCCCACCCGGTCGACTGTCCCGGCCACCGCCGACCCGTCGATCAGTACGACGGTGACCGCGCGCCGGTCGCGGGCCACGCCGCGCAGCGCCGAGCGAAGCTCGAGCCGGGCGGCCACCCTGCCCTCCGAGCCCGGTTGCGCGGACAGGGCTCCGAGTCCGGACAGCGAGACGACGGCGGTCAGCGCCACCAGCAGCTCCCTGGTGCCGCTCTCCTCGGCCAGCAGCAGCCAGTCAGGCCCGACCGACAGCAGCCGGCCCCGCTCGTTGCCGCCACCAAGGACCGCGACCGTCACCGGATGCCCACGCGCGGCGCGCAGCCGGTCGACGACGCGAAGCCTGCCGATCTCCCCTCGCGTCCGGTCGGCCACCTCGCCCGCCAGCTCGGCTGCCTGCACCGCCTCCAGCTGAGCCTCGAGATCGGCGAACAGCGACTCCCAGCGCATCGATCCCCCGCCTCGGCCCGGCCCGTCGGCCAGCCACGGTGGCCCCTTCTCGGGCGATGGTCAACCAGGCTTGACCTCATGACATCACATGTGTTCACATGCAAACATAGGTAAATGAGAGTCACTGAAGGCGGACCGATGCATCGATGTCTACGAGTGGGTGGGGTGGTGCTGACTCCGCTGCTGGTCGCCGGCGCCGCCACCGCTGTCCTGGCCGTGGCCGGACCGGGTCCGGCGGAGATCCGGCTTCTGGTCACGTCCCCGGCCACCTTCGTGGCCGAGCGCGGTGCCGAGGCGGCGCTCGGCGCGGGGGTGGCCCTGCTCGGCTGGGCGTGCCTGCTCTGGCTGTCGGCTGCCGCCCTGCTGGTGATGGCGGCCCAGCTGCCGGGTCACATCGGGCGAATGCTCGACCTGCCGGCCCGGTGGCTTGCTCCGCGTGGTCTGTCGTCGCGGGTGCGAGCCGCGTTGGGCACGACCGTCCTCACCTCGAGCCTGCTGCTCTCGACGACTGCGGGCGCAACCTCACCCGCTCTTGCGGCGCCGGTCCCCTCGGCCCCCTCCACGACGGCCGCGCCGGCCCCGGTCGTGCTGCCCGACCTCGACTGGTCCGGCGCCGCCGCAGGCTCCGGCTCAGCACCGGCGCCGCCGGAGCCGGCAGCTTCGGTCCCGCCGCCCCCGACGTCACCGCCAGCGGTCCCACCGTCGCTGCCCGAACCGCCCTTGACCGCCCCGGTACCGGACACGCCGATCCCGACGTCCTCGCCCGCACCGGGGCAGGCGCCGCGTGCCGCAAGCGCTGCCCCGCCGGCCCCGGCCGGGCCGCCCCTCGGAATCTCCATCGGGGCCGGCCCCGATGCCGGGCTGCTGGCGCTGGGGCTGCGGAGCGAGACCTCCGGCGGTCCGCAACCGGTGGTCGTCCGACGCGGCGACACGCTGTGGGGCATCGCCGCCAGGCATCTGTCGCCCGGTGCCAGCGACGCGGCCATCGCGGCTGAGTGGCCCCGCTGGTACGTCGCCAACCGCGATGTCGTCGGTGCCGACCCTGACCTCATCCTCCCGGGCCAGCGGCTCACCCCTCCGCCAACGCCCGCGTCCTGACCCGCCGTCCGCCGACCTCACCGGAGCAGACCGATGTCCCTCACCGTCCTGTCAGCCGAGCCCGTTCCTGCTGCGGCCCACCCCGTCATCTCCCGGCTCCGGCCGCCCGCCTTCGAACCGCCGTACGACGACGAAGGAGTTGCTTCCGTCGTCGCCAGCGGCGTCGGCGCTCGCCAGGGGGCCCTCGCGCTGGTCCTGCCTCCCGGGTACGTCGATCCGCTGCCGGTCCGGGCGCGCGGGCTGCGACTGCTGCCTCCCCCCGTCCCCGGCGACGACGGCGACTTCGGGTCGCTCGCCACCCCGCGCTCGCAGCTGCCCCCACCGGGTCCGTGGGCGGGGCGCCTCGTCCAGGCGCTGCTCGAGGTGCTGGCCGGCGCCCGGCCGGTTCCCCAGCTGCTCCGCTGGACGTCGCACCAGGTCTACGCAGACCTCGACGCCGCCGTCACCCGGCGCGCCGAGCGATCGAGCGGACGCCCGGCCGGCCGGCCGGGTGCGGCCACCGTCCAGTCGGTGCACCTGAGCGAGCCCGACGAAGGGGTCGCGGAGGTGTGCGCCGTGGTCCGGCGCGGGGGCCGCACCCGCGCCGTCGCGCTACGGCTGGAAGGCGTGGACGGGCGTTGGCAGTGCACGGCGCTGACCGTCGGGTGAGCGGCCGCTTGCGACGGCGGCCCGGGAACGGTGGCGCTGCTCAGCGGACGCCGGGCGCTCCGTGGCATCGCTTGAACTTCCGGCCTGACCCACACGGGCACGGCGCGTTGCGGGCCGTCTCGCTGCCGATGGCCTGCCCAGTGGCGGGTGCCTCGCCGACGGCGGTCCGCGACATCGGTCCGACGGAGGTCCGGCTGATCTTCTCCCCGCCGTCGATCGTCGGCGCGGAGTACTCGAGCCGGGACGGGCGCTGAGGCGCACCGAGCCCCTTGACCGCGTCGAGTGCGGCCGCCGGCTGCACCCGCGGACGGCCCGCAGGCTGATCGAACTTCGGCTGGTCGGAGCTCGGCTGGTCGGCGAACGCCGCGGGCGCCTGCGAGGGCACCGGCCCGCCCGCGACACCGCCCGGCTCGACGCCGTTGAGGGTGGCCGCCGCCGGCTCGGAACCCACCTGCTCGAGCGGGGGTGCGACCTCCCCTGTCGAAGCTGCCGCTGCCGCTGCCGGCTCGATGTCGACCTCGACGTTGAACAGGAAGCCGACCGACTCCTCCTTGATCGCCTCCATCATCTGGGCGAACAGGTCGAAGCCCTCGCGCTGGTACTCCACCAGCGGGTCACGCTGCCCCATCGCGCGCAGCCCGATGCCCTCTTGCAGGTAGTCCATCTCGTAGAGGTGCTCGCGCCACTTGCGGTCGAGCACGGACAGCACGACCCGGCGCTCGAGCTCGCGCGTCACCTCGGCGCCCAGCGTCTCCTCGCGGTTGTCGTATGCCTGCTGGGCGTCCGCCTTGAGCTCCTCGACCAGGTGCTCGGTCGAGAGCAGCGAACGGTCCTCGTCCATCTGCTCGAGCGGGATGCCGACCGGGTAGAGGGTGCCGAGCGCGGTCCAGAGCTGGGCCAGGTCCCAGTCCTCCGGGTAGCCGTCGGCCGTGGCGCCGGTGACGTACCCCTCGACCACGTCGTCGACCATGTGCCGGACCTGCTCGTGCAGGTCGGCCCCCTCGAGCACCTGCCGCCGTTCGGCGTAGATGACCTCTCGCTGCTTGCTGAGCACCTCGTCGTACTTGAGGACGTTCTTGCGGATCTCGAAGTTCTGGCTCTCGATCTGGGTCTGGGCCGAGCGGATCGCCCGGGTCACCATCTTCGACTCGATCGGTACGTCGTCCGCGATCTTCAGGCGGTCCATGATCGACTCGACGGCGGCTGCATTGAACAGCCGCATCAGGTCGTCACCGAGGGACAGGTAGAACCTCGACTCCCCCGGGTCACCCTGTCGCCCGGACCGCCCGCGCAGCTGGTTGTCGATGCGTCGCGACTCGTGCCGTTCGGTGCCGAGGACGTAGAGCCCGCCGACGGCCAGCACCTCCTCGTGCTCGGCGGCGACAGCGACGGTGGCTTTCGCCAGCGCGTCGGGCCAGGCGGCCTCGTAGTCCTCCGGGTTGTCCACCGGCGACAGCCCCCGGGCCCGCAGCTCGGCGGCGGCGATGAACTCGGCATTGCCACCGAGCACGATGTCGGTGCCGCGACCGGCCATGTTGGTCGCGACGGTGACCTGACCCTTGCGGCCGGCCTGCGCCACGATCTGTGCTTCCTTCTCGTGCAGCTTGGCGTTGAGCACCTCGTGCGGGACGCCGCGTCGCAGCAGCAGCGCGGACAGCCGCTCGGACTTCTCCACACTCACCGTGCCGACGAGAACGGGCTGGCCCTTCTCGTGCCGCTCGGCGATGTCCTCGACCACGGCGTCGAACTTCGACTCCTCGGTCTTGTAGACCACGTCGCGCTCGTCCCGGCGCGTCATCGGCCGGTTGGTCGGGATCGGTACGACGCCGAGCTTGTAGATCTTCGAGAACTCGGCAGCCTCCGTCATCGCCGTACCGGTCATTCCCCCGAGCTTGCCGTAGAGGCGGAAGAAGTTCTGCAGGGTGATCGTGGCGAGGGTCTGGTTCTCGTCCTTGATCCGGACGCGCTCCTTGGCCTCGATCGCCTGGTGCATCCCCTCGTTGTAGCGCCGGCCGTGCAGGATGCGACCGGTGTGGTCGTCGACGATGAGCACCTCGCCGTCCATCACGACGTAGTCCTTGTCGCGCTTGTAGAGCTCCTTGGCCTTGAGCGCGTTGTTGAGGTAGCCGACGAGTGGGGTGTTGACCGCCTCGTAGAGGTTGTCGATGCCCAGCTGGTCCTCGACCTTGGCGACACCGGACTCGGTGATCGCCACGGTGCGCTTGCCCTCCTCCACGTCGTAATCGACGTCCCGGACCAGACGCGGCCCGAGGCGGGCGAACTCGGTGTACCACTTCGCGCTCTGCTCGGCCGGACCACTGATGATCAGCGGTGTGCGGGCCTCGTCGATCAGGATGGAGTCAACCTCGTCGACGAGCCCGAAGTGGTGCCCGCGCTGCACCAGCTCCTCGGAGCTCCAGGCCATGTTGTCGCGCAGGTAGTCGAAGCCGAACTCGTTGTTGGTGCCATAGGTGATGTCGCAGGCGTACGCCGCCCGGCGCAGCTCCGGCCGCTCGTTGGCCAGGATGACCCCGACGGTGAGGCCGAGGAAGCGGTGGACCCGGCCCATCCACTCGGCGTCACGGCGGGCGAGGTAGTCGTTGACGGTGACGACGTGAACACCCTTGCCGGACAGCGCGTTGAGGTACGCAGGGAGGGTGCCTGCGAGGGTCTTGCCCTCGCCGGTCTTCATCTCGGCGATGTTGCCGAGGTGCATCGCCGCGCCGCCCATCAGCTGCACGTCGAAGTGCCGCTGGCCGAGGGTCCGCTTGGCGGCCTCGCGGACGACCGCGTAGGCCTCCGGCAGGAGGTCGTCCTCGGTCTCGCCGTCGGCGATCCGGGCCCGGAACTCGTCTGTCTTGGCACGCAGCTCGGCGTCGGTGAGCCCGACCACGTCGTCCTCGTGGGCATTGACGAGTTCGGCGGTGTTCTTGAGCTGACGAAGGATCTTGCCCTCGCCCGCTCGCAGTATCCGGTTCAGCACCACTTGTCGAGCTCCTCGCGGGACGCTCGGCCGCCCGCTGTCCATGTCCGCCGTCGGGAGGCCGGTCGGTCCGTGTCGGTTGGTGTCGTTCGGTAGGGCTCAGGTCGGTCGTGTGCGCTGGGTGATGCGTGCTGCCTCGGCACCTCGGCCGGACACCTGTACGGCGGCCGGGCCGCCCGTCCGGGTGCACGGCGCCAGCGCGACGCAGCCCGCTCATCGTAGGCGGTAACGCGCGGGCCGAGCGGGACGTCCCCGGGCCGGCGGCCGGGGTGCAGCGCTCAGGTGATCTCGAGCAGCTTCTCGCGGACGGCGTAGACGACCGCCTCCATCCTCGAGTGCAGCTGCAGCTTCTCCAGGATGTTGCGGATGTGGTTCTTCACCGTGTTCTCGCTGATGAACAGCTCTTTGGCGATGTCGCGGTTGTTGAGGCCCTTGGCGACCAGTTTCAGGACCTCCATCTCGCGGTCGGTCAGTCGCGGGGTCGGCACCTGCTGGCGGTCGTCGGTCCGCTTGATCATCGACGCGAACTCGGTGAGCAGCTTCGAGGCCATCGACGGGCTGATCAGGCTCTGGCCACCATGGACGGCCCGGATGGCGCTGGCCACCTCCTCGATGGAGATCTCCTTGAGCAGGTAGCCCATGGCCCCGGCCTTGATCGCCTCGTAGAGGTCGGCCTCCTCGTCACTGATCGTGAGTATGATGATCTTGGCGCTGGGCACCGCGTCCTTGATCGCCGTACAGGCGTCGATCCCGCCACGGCGCGGCATCCGCACGTCCATCAGGACGACGTCGGGTAGCCGGTCCGCTGCCTGCTCGACTGCCTCCGCGCCGTCGCCCGCCTCGCCGACGACCTCGATGTCCGGCTCCTGCTCGAGCACCATCTGCAGTCCTCGCCGGAACAGCACATGGTCGTCGACCACCAGCACGCGGATCGGGTCGCCCGCTGCGAGCGACGATCCCGTGTAGGGCGGGACGGGCAACGGTCCTCCTCGAGCGCAACGGCGTCGACCGGCGAGCCGCTTCCAGCCTTGCACGCACCCCGGCCGCGGCCGCCGACGGGCGTACGCCGGACGACCTGCGTTCGCCCGACGTCGGCAGCCGATCTTGCACAGCCGACTGCGATGATGCCACGCACCAGGTCGAGACCGAAGCCAGCGCGATCAGTGCCGCAGGCGGATCACCCCGTAGTCGTAGCCGTGCCGGCGGTAGACCACGCTCGGCAGCCCGGAGTCACGGTCGGCGAACAGGAAGAAGTCGTGGCCGAGCAGCTCCATCTGGAACAGCGCCTGGTCGAGGGTCGTCGGCTCCGCCTCGTGCAGCTTCTCCCGCACGACCCGCCCCGGCTGGGAACCGTTGCTGCCGGCCTCGCCGCCAACGCTGGCCGCGTCCGGGGTCGGCGGCTCGTCGTCGTCGCGAGTAAGACCCGCCAGAGATGGTGGGGTTCGGCTGCCATGGTGGACGCGGCGGCGGTCCGCCACCCGGCGCAGCCGACCCTCGAGCTTGGCGTAGGCGAGGTCGAGCGCGGCGAACGGGCTGTCGGCGGCGGCCTCGGCCCGGATCACCGGCCCCCGGGACAGGCAGGTCAGCTCGACCCTGTCGCAGGCGTGGGACTGCCTCGGGTTGTGCTCCCGGCTGACCTCGACGTCGATGCGGAAGACCTTGGCGTCCAGCCGCTCCACCTTGCTGAGCTTCTCGGCTGCCAACGTGCGGAAGCGGTCGGATACGGCGGTGTGCCGGCTCTTGACCACGATCTCCATACGTTCCTCCACAACTAGAGCCCGCACAGCCGATGCCCTCACGCCCATCCCCTTACGCCCAAGCCCAGAGCGTCTCTTGGCCAGAGGTGGTCGCCCGCCCGGCCGACCTGGTCTTCGACCCCACATCCGCCTGCCGAGGGTCTCGCGGCGCACGCGCCACTACTCCCCTTCTCCCGGGTCGGCGGTCATCGGGGCCGCCGGCGGGGCAGGACTTACTCCTAAGCCGCACCGTGATCGGACGACGAAGAGTCGCCTTACGTGGACCGTTTCGCCTGCGGCTGGCATCGGCTTGTCGGGGACGGGCCGCCGGTCGCCCGAGCGGACCAGCCCCGACG
>JALYXH010000045.1 GCA_030947185.1 Actinomycetota bacterium
GACGTCTACGTCCTCGACGAGCCGACGACCGGTCTGCACCTTGCCGACATCGAGCAGCTGCTCAGCCTGCTCGACCGGCTGGTCGATGCAGGCAAGTCGGCAGTCGTCATCGCGCACCACCAGGCAGTGATGGCCCATGCCGACTGGATCATCGACCTCGGCCCGGGCGCCGGCCGCGACGGCGGCCACGTCGTCTTCGAGGGCACCCCGGCCGACCTCGTCGCCGCCCGCTCGACCCTCACCGGCGAGCACCTCGCGGCCTACGTCGGCAGCTGACGCAGGGCGGCGCCGGCCTCGTCCGATGAGGCGATTGCGGGCTGTCCGCAAGGCCCGTGCGCTGGCACCATGCAGGCATGGAGCCGGCCGCCCACCTCGAGCATCTCGCCGCCGACGGCGCGCTGCTGGCCGCCGCTGCCCGGGGCCATCTGGACCTGCTGGTGCCATCGTGCCCGGAGTGGGTGGTCGCCGACCTGGTCACCCACACCGGTGAGGTCTACGGGCACAAGATCCCCATCGTGCGGGACGGCGCCCGGCCGACCGGCGCCGGACCGCTGCCACCTCCCGGGGCCGACCTGCTCGACTGGTACGACGCGACGTTGGGCGAGCTGCTCGGCGTACTGCGAGGGCGGGACCCGGCGGAGAAGGTGTGGACGTGGTACCCGCCCGAGCAGTCGGCTCGCTTCTGGTACCGGCGGATGGCGCAGGAGACCGTGATCCACCGGGCCGACGCCGAGCTCGCGGTCGGCATCGACCCGCAGGTCGACCGGGAGCTGGCTCTCGACGGCATCGACGAGCTGCTCGTCTGCTTCGTCGGTGCCTTCTGGGGCAGCCAGGCCACCGGTGGCGAGGGTGAGACCGTCGCCCTGCGCAGCGACGGGAGGGCGTGGCACGTCACGATCGACCCCGACGCGGTCGCCGTCACCCGTGGCGCGCACCCGGCCGGGACGACCGTGAGCGCACCGCCACGTGAGCTGCTGCTCTACCTGTGGGGTCGGCTGCCGGTCGACGTCGTCGACATCACCGGTGACCGGTCGGCAGCGCAGCTGCTCCGCGAGATCCTGGTCGAGACCACGCAGTAGGCCGCCGCCGCACCGGTCACCAGGCGTAGGCCTCCGGGGCCGTCCCGCCCGGGCCGGGGAAGATCTCGTCGAGCCGGGCCAGCTCCTTGTCCCCGAGCGTGACGTCCAGCGCGCCGAGTGACCCCTCGAGCTGCTCCATCGTTCGCGGGCCGGTGATCGGCGCTGTCACCACCGGCTGGTGCAGCAGCCAGGCCAGCCCGACGTTGGACGGCGAGTGTCCGAGCTCGTCACAGAACGCCTCGTAGGCCTCCACCGCGTCGCGGTGCTTGGCGAGCAGGGCCTGGGTGCCTTCGGAGGCGCTACGGCCTTCCTTCTCCTTGCGCAGGATGCCGCCGAGCAGGCCGCGCATCAGCGGGCTCCACGGGATCAGACCCAGGCCGTACGACAGACAGGCCGGGACCACCTCCAGCTCGACGGTCCGCTCGAGCAGGTTGTAGAAGCTCTGCTCGCTCGACAGGCCGGTGAAGTGCCGGCGACGAGCCGTCTCCTGCGCCTGCGCGATATGCCAGCCCGCGTGGTTGGAGGAGCCGACGTAGAGGATCTTGCCCTGGGCGACGAGCACCTCCATCGCCTGCCAGATCTCGTCCCACGGCGTGTCCCTGTCGACGTGGTGCATCTGGTAGACGTCGATGTAGTCGGTCTGCAGGCGCCGGAGCGACGCGTCGCAGGCGCGCCGGATGTTGAGTGCCGACAGGAAGGTGTCGTTGGGCCAGTCGCCCATGCTGCCGTAGAGCTTGGTTGCCAGCACGGTCTTCTCGCGGCGCCCGCCGCCCTTGGCGAACCAGTTGCCGATGATCTGCTCGGTCCAGCCCTCGCCCTTCCGCCAGCCATAGACGTTGGCGGTGTCGAAGAAGTTGATGCCCTCCTCGTGCGCCCGATCCATGATCGCGTGACTGTCCGGCTCGGAGGTCTCCGGCCCGAAGTTCATCGTTCCGAGGCACAGCCGGGAGACCGACAGGCCAGTCCGCCCGAGGTGCGTGTACTCCACGTCTACTCCATCTGTCGTGCGCCGCTGGGTCGTGCGGCGCAGGTCCTCGCGGCTAGGCCAGCCGCTCCACCACATGGTCGATGCAGGCGGTCAGCGCCTCCACGTCGGCCGGTTCGACCGCCGGGAACATGGCCACCCGCAGCTGGTTGCGACCGAGCTTGCGGTAGGGCTCGGTGTCGAGGATCCCGTGCGCCCGCAGCACCTTGGCCACCGCCGCGGCGTCGACCGAGTCGTCGAAGTCGATCGTCCCCACGACGGCCGAGCGCTGGTCGGGGTCGCTAACGAACGGCGTCGCGTACGCCGACTTCTCGGCCCACGTGTAGAGGCGGGAGGAGGAGTCGGCGGTGCGCGCGGTCGCCCAGGCCAGGCCGCCCTGACCGTTGACCCACTCGACCTGGTCCGCGAGCAGGAACAGCGTCGCAAGCGCCGGGGTGTTGTAGGTCTGGTCCAGGCGCGAGTTGTCGAGGGCGATCGACAGGTCGTACGACGCCGGCACCCATCGGCCGCCGGCCTTGATCCGGGCGATCCGCTCGAGCGCGGCCGGTGACATCAGCGCCAGCCACAGTCCGCCATCGCTGGCGAAGTTCTTCTGCGGGGCGAAGTAGTAGACGTCGAACTCGGCCGGGTCGACCGGCAGCCCGCCGGCACCGGAGGTCGCATCGACGGCCACCAGGGCGCCCTCGTCGGCCCCCGGAACGCGGCGGATCGGCATCGCGACGCCGGTCGAGGTCTCGTTGTGAGTCAGCGCGTAGAGGTCGACACCCGCCTCGGCCGAGGCGACCGGATGCGTGCCCGGCTCGGACCGCAGCACCGACGGCTCGCCCAGGAACGGCGTGGCGGCCACCGCATCGGCGAACTTGGAGGAGAACTCGCCGAAGACCAGGTGCTGCGAGCGCGCCTCGATGAGCCCGAACAGGGCGATGTCCCAGAACGCCGTGGCACCGCCGTTGCCCAGCAGCACCTCGTAGCCGTCGGGCAGCGAGAACAGCGAGCGCAGGCCGGAGCGGATGGCGGCGACCACCGAGCGCACGCCGGCCTGCCGGTGCGACGTGCCGAGGAAGCTCGAGCCGGTGGCGGCCAGCGCGGCCAGTGCCTCCGGTCGCACCTTGGACGGGCCCGACCCGAACCTGCCGTCCGCGGGCAACAGCGCGGCCGGGATGGTGATCTCGCTCATGCGGGGTCGTACTCCGGCAGGTCGCGGACCTCCCGCGGTGGCTCGCCGACGTAGATCGCGGACGGCCGGATCAGCTTGTTGAGCCGCTTCTGCTCGAGGATGTGCGCACTCCAGCCGGCTGTCCGCGCGCAGGTGAACATCGAGGTGAACATGTGCGCGGGCACCTCGGCGTAGTCGAGCACCACTGCCGACCAGAACTCCACGTTGGTGGCGAGCACCCGGTCCGGGCGGCGCGCCTTCAGCTCGGCCAGCGCTGCGGTTTCCAGTGCTTCCGCCACCTCATAGCGCTGCGACCCGAGCTTCTTCGCTGTACGCCGGAGCACCCGCGCACGCGGGTCCTCGGCCCGGTAGACCCGGTGGCCGAAGCCCATCAGCCGGTCGCCGTCGTCGAGTGCCTTCTTCACCCAGGCCTCGGCATCGCCGCTGGCCTCCACCTCGTCGAGCATCTTCAGCACCCGGGAGGGGGCGCCGCCGTGCAGCGGTCCGGACAGGGCGCCGACCGCACCGGACAGGGCTGCCGCGACGTCCGCGCCGGTGGAGGCGATGACCCGCGCAGTGAAGGTCGAGGCGTTCATGCCGTGCTCAGCGGCCGAGACCCAGTAGGCGTCGACAGCGGCCACGTGCTTGGGGTCGGGCTCGCCGCGCCAGCGGATCATGAACCGCTCCGGGATCGACTTGGCCCGGTCGACCTCCCGCTGCGGCACCATCGGCTTGCCGGCTCCGCGCGCCGCCTGCGCGACGAAGGACAGGGCGACCACCGACGCGCGGGCCAGGTCGTCGCGGGCCTGCTCGTCGCTGATGTCGATGAGCTGCCCGAGGCCCCAGTGCGGCGCCAGCATGGCCAGGGCGCTCTGGACGTCGACGCGGATGTCGCCCGAGTGCACCGGCACCGGGAACGGCTCGGCCGGCGGCAGGCCGGGGTCGAAGGTCCCGTCGACCAGTAGGCCCCAGACATGCTCGAACGTGACCTTGCCGACCAGGTCCTCGATGTCGACGCCCCGGTAGCGCAGCGCACCGCCATCCCGGTCGGGCTCGGCGATCTCGGACTCGAAGGCGACGACGCCTTCGAGTCCCGGCTTGAAGTCGGCCATCAGCGCACTGCTCCGATGCTCGGGCTGGCCCGGTCGGGATGCCGGGACCTTCGTCGGCATTCTTCCCGACGGCGCGCGACCGCGGCAGCCCGTACCCTTCGATTCGTCGCATCGAGGAGGACGCATGGCCACGCAGGGCCGCATCGCCGTCTCGGACCTCCGCCGGAGCTACCGCCGCTCGGGGCTGTCCGAGGCCGAGCTGGCAGCGGACCCGCTCGAGCAGTTCGACCGCTGGCTGCAGGAGGCCATCGATGCCGGCATGGACGAGCCGACCGCGATGGTGCTGGCCACGGCCGACGCCGACGGCCGCCCGAGCGCCCGGACCGTCCTGCTCAAGGGGTACGACGAGCGGGGCTTCGTGTTCTTCACCGGGCACGACTCCCGCAAGGGCCGCGAGCTGGGCGCCAACCCGCGCGCTTCGCTCCTGTTCCCGTGGATCCCCCTCGAGCGCCAGGTGATCGTCCTCGGCGATGTCGAGCGGGCGACCCGCGAGGAGGCCGTCGCCTACTTCCGCTCCCGCCCGCGGGGCTCGCAGCTCGGAGCCGTGGTCAGCGACCAGAACAGCGTGATCTCCTCGCGGGCGGTGCTGGAGGACCGGCTCGCCGAGCTGGTCGCGGCCTACCCGGAGGGCACCGAGGTGCCGGTGCCCGAGCGCTGGGGCGGCTACCGCGTCGTACCGTCGAGCATCGAGTTCTGGCAGGGCCGGGAGGACCGGCTGCACGACCGGCTGCGGTTCCGGCGCGACGGGGGCGGTTGGGTGGCCGAGCGGCTGATGCCGTGACCGTCGGCTCCGACCGCCAGGAGCCGGCCCCGAGCGACGGCGTCGGCCCGGACGAGCCGGCGCGCTACGCGGCGCTGCTGTCCGTCGTACGGCGGACCGCTGTCGACATCGCCCCGCTGCGCGAGCACGCGCAGTTCCGGCGGCTGTTCGCCGGTGACACGGTCTCCTTCGTCGGCACCCAGATGACCGCGGTGGCCGCACCGGTGCAGGTCTACGCGCTCACCAGGTCCTCGTTCGCGGTCGGGCTGCTGGGACTGGTGGCCCTGGTGCCGCTCGTCGTGTT
>JALYXH010000142.1 GCA_030947185.1 Actinomycetota bacterium
AGCCAGTGGTTGTCGAACTGCCGCAGCCCGTGCTGCACGTCGACCCTCAGAAGGACGACGTAGCCGAGCGTGAGCGCGCTCGACAGGGCGGCTACCGACCAGCCGAGCGTCGCCGCGCGCCTGCCGGTCACGGCTTCGTCCCCGCTGCTCCACTGAGCCAGATGCCCGCTCTGGTCGGCTGCAGGGTCTGCCCGACGACGCTCAGCAGATCCGCACGCACCGTCTCGAGGTCTACCTCGCTGCGGAGCCGGCGGCTGAAGGCGTCCACGGTGCGCTCGGCGTCGTACTTGGCCCGGTTGAAGCGAAGGTCGACCGCGACCTGCACGCGACGACGCAGCGGCTGGAACAGGCCGGCCACGGCGAGCGTGGAGGCGGCCACTGCCACCGAATTGCCCGTCGGCAGCAGTCGGGAGGCCACCGTGACCAGGCCCGCGTAGACGGCGATAAGCAGGCCGGTCACCAGAGCGTAGGACACCGTCCGGCTGATCAGCCGGTCGATGTCGAAGAGCCGGTAACGCAGGATCGCCACCGCCACCGCCGCCGGTACGAGCGGCAGCACGACCGCGAAGACCGGCTGGCTGAACCGCGGCGCCCAGTCGTGGAGCAGGAAGGGCAGCGGCGTCAACGACAGTGCCGCGCAGACAAGCTTGATCTGCTGGCGTTCGGCGACCCCGGCCCGGCGGAAACGCAGGACCATCGACGTCAGCGCGCCACCCAGTCCGAAAAAAAGCGCGATGGCCGACACCATGAGCAGGCCCTCGAGCAGCCACTTCACCCCGTGCAGCGCGAACGGGCTTTCGACGACACCGATACCGGTCACCTCGGTGCTGTCGGGTGACAACCCGTTCCCGACCATCGCCAGCACCAGGAAGACCGCGCCGGACCAGCCCACGATGCGCCACCTGCGCCCGAGCAGCCGGCCGGTCGGAAAGACCAGCGGCAGCCAAACCGCCAGCGAGACGAGCAGCGGGGCGTACGCCACCCCGGTGACGGCGGCGACCACCGCGCCGCCTGGCAGCGTGCCGGGCGAGGTCTTGATCGCGAACAGCGCGTACTCCTGGCCTCCCAGGAGCATCAGCATGCTGACCCCGACGCCCAACAACAACACGCCCACGACGTTCTCCGGACGACGACTGACCAGCAGCGCCCCTGTCCCGGCGAAGCTGAGGACGGCGACAGGCAGCAGGACCAGCGCTCCGGAGTACGACGATCCGTTGGCTCCGGCCAGCACAGCCACCCCGGCGACCCCCAGGAGGGCGGCCGACGCGACCGACCACGCGCAGATGCCGCGAGTGCGCACGCTCACCGGCTCACCGCCACGGACGGACGCAGCCAGAGACTGACCAGGCTCGGCTCCATCGTCCGGCTCACGACGGCCAGCAGGTCACGGTGCACCGAGTCGAGATCGACCTCGGCACGCAGCCGGCGGCTGAAAGCCTCCACCGTGTGTTCCGCGTCGTAGCGGGCCCGGTTGAAACGACGGTCGACGACGACCTGCACGCGACGGCGCAACGGCTGGAACAGCGCCGCCACAACGAGGGTGGACGCGGCCACCGCGACCGAGCTGCTGGCCGGCAGCAGTCGGGTCACCAGCGTGACGAGGGCGGCATAGGTGCCTACCAACAGACCGGTCAGCACCGCGTAGGACACGGTCCGGCTGATGATCCGGTCGATGTCGTAGAGCCGGTAGCGCAGGATCGCGAGCCCCATCGCCGCCGGCAGGGCTCCCACGGCCACGAACTGCGCGACCGCGCTGATCACCGAGTGGGCGTTGAGATTGACGGCGACGGCGACTTCGACGACGGCCGCGAACGCGGCGAAAGCGAACCACTTGACCTGCAGCCGCTCCACGCCGCTGGCTCGGACGAAGCGTCCGAGCAGGGCCGCTATGCCGGCCAGCGCACTTATGGCGACGGCCGCGCCAGCCGCACCTGCCGCCGTACGCACCACAGCCGGGCCGGTGACGGGGTTGGCGAAGACCGGGAAGTCGACGAGCGGACCGGGATGCAGAGCGACGCTGACCGAGAGCCCACAGATGCCCACTGCGGCAACCGCGACTGCGGGGCGCCAGCGGGGCGACGGCGGCCGGCCGTCGGGGAACAGCAGCAGGACGAGGGTGAGAACCGAGGTGAAGGGGGGCACCCAGAGCCACTCGTTCACCCAGGCGACCCACACCAGCCCCGGCGTCCCGGACCGGCCGCTCGACAGGCACCAGGCGGTGTACTCGCCGACCAGCATCTCGGCGGCTACGACCAGGCCGATGGCGCACATCAACCACCCCACCCGGTTCTCCGGACGGCGAGAGGCGACCAGCGCGCCGAAGATCGGAAAGGCCACCCCCAGTGCCGGCTCCCAGCCGTAGAACTGTTCCAGCCGGAAGGAGTTGAGCCCAAGGAACACGACGGCGCCGACCACGAACAGCCCCGACAGCGCACAGGTGCCCCAGGCCAGCCTCCTGGCCGACCGCGGGTTCACGCGGATTCCCGGAGCCACAACGAGACGCTCGTCGGCTGGACTGTGCGGCGTACGACGCCGAGCAGGTCGCCCTCGAGGGAGTCCAGGTCGACCTGCTCGCGCAGCCGTGAGCTGAACGCGTCGATGGTGTGGCCGGCGTCGTAGCGGGCCCGGTTGAACCGCCGGTCGACGCCGGCCTGCACCCGCCGGCGCACCGGCTGGAACAACGCCGCTACGGCCAGCGTGGAGGCGGCGACCGCGAGGGAGTTGCTGCTCGGCAGCAGCCTGGTCACCAGGGTCACCAGGCCGGCGTAGAAGGCCACCAGCAGTGCCGTCACGATCGCGTAGCTGACCGTCCGGCTGACCACCCGGTCGAGCTCGTAGAGCCGGTAGCGGGTCACCGCCACGGTGGCTCCGACGGCCAGCGCGACCACGGCGAGCCCGAAGCCGACGTGCGACAGCCAGCCCGGCGGGTGCGGGAGGGCGACGATGAGCAGGAAGGCCAGGGGCAAGCCGGCAGCCGCGACGAGGAAAGCCTTGAGCTGCTGGCGCAGCATCGCGTCGCCGCGTCGCCAGCGCACAACGATGCTGAACATGCTCACCAGCGTCGCGGCCACCACCACGTCGGTGCCGACGTGCCACGCCTGGCGGAGCACCCGCCCACCGACGGCCAGCGCCGCCGGGTTGCGGTAGGCCAGGTCCTCCAGGTCGCCGGCGCGGAACTGTCCGGCCACCAGCCAGACGAATCCCCCCACCAGCAGCACGACGACGAGCGGCCGCCAGTGCCGGCTCGGCAGCCGGCCGTCAGGAAAGTTCAGCGCGATCAGCGCCAGCGTCGGCATCAGAAGAGCCGAGAGCCCGGCTGAGGCCCAGCCCGCCCACGGGGCGCCGGCCGGTGGGACGGCGAGCGTGCTGTTGTGAAATGCGTACTCGGCCAGGGGCAGTTGAGTCGCGCCGATGAAGCCGATCGTCGCGAACAGCGGACCCACCCGGTTGCCCGGCAGCTTCAGGGTGAGCACCAGCCCGACGACTATGAAGGCCGCGCCGTTGATGGTCACCTCGAACCAGGAGCCGTAGAGCGGACCGCTGCCGGTGGCACGGTGCTCCACGAGCAGCCCGACCCCGAGCAGCCAGCAGCCCGTCGACCAGACGCCGAACCCGATCCCCACCCGTCGCCACGTCAGATCGCTCATGGCGCGCTCCGGAGCCACAGCCCCGCCGAGGACGGCTGCATGGTCCGGCGTACCACGGTGAGCAGGTCGCCCTGGAGGGCCTCGAGGTCGACCTGCTCGCGCAGCCGGGCGCTGAAGGCGTCGATGGTGCGGGCTGCGTCGTATCGAGACCGGTTGAAGCGGTGGTCGACGCCGGCCTGGACCCGTCGGCGCAGCGGCTGGAAGAGGGCGGCGACCGCAAGGGTGGCGGCGGCAACGGCCAGCGAGTTGCCGCTCGGGGTGAGTCGGCTGGCCACGGTGACCGAGCCGACGTAGACCGCTACCAGCAGGCCGGTCACGATCGCGTAGCTGACGGTGCGACTGACGATCCGGTCGATGTCGTAGAGCCGGTAACGAAGGATGGAGACGCCGGCCGCAGCCGGGATGACCCCGATGCCGATCGCCCACAGCACGCTGCCGTTGCGCCCGGAAGCGACGCTCGAAAGCAAAGCCGACGCGAGGATGATGGCGCCGGGTCCGACCACGGTGGCGAAGAGCACCCACTTGAGCTGCTCGCGCCCATCCGGCCCTGACCGGCGCCATCGCACGGCCAGCGAGGCCATCGCGGCGAGCACGGATACGAGCAACCCGACGGCAGCTAGCGCGCTCATCGCCCGGCCGACCCCCTCGGGCAGGATCCCGACCGGGTTCGAAATGCCCGGCGTGTTGTCGAGCTGCCCTCGTGACAGTCCGGTGCTCGCGGCGAAGGAAGCCGCGACGAGCCCGCACAGCCACGACAGTGGCCGCCAGCGAGCGGAGACCGACCGTCCGTCAGGGAAGAGCAGGAACGCCGCAGGCAGAGCGGCGATCAGCAGCACGACGGCGACCGCAGACACCCAGCCGGCGGCCGCGGCGCCGACGAGCCGGTCATGCTCGACGTAGTGGGCGTACATGGCGTACTCACCGGTCACGAGCTGAAGAGCGGAGGCAGCGCCGACGGCCAGCAGCAGCCAGCCCACCGCGTTCGTCGGCCGGTTGCGCGCCACCAGCGCCCCCACGGCGGCGAAGCTGAGTGCGCCGACACTGCTCTCGAGCCAGGCGCCGAACGCCGGCGCCGAGGACGTCACCTCGTGCACGATGCGCAAGCCGTCGCCGACGACAACGGCGGCGAACGCCGCCGCGAACACGACCACCGGCAGCTTGGACGGCCGTGGCGCCGCGGTGCCGGTCACCGGGTCGCCCCCTCGACGGGACGTAGCCAGACCCCGGCGGAAGCCGGCTGCATGGTCCGGCGTACGACGCTGATCAGGTCGGACGCGAGCGTGTCCAGGTCGACCTGCTCGCGCAGCCGGGCGCTGAAGGCGTCGATGGTGCGGGCGGCGTCGTAGCGGGACCGGTTGAAACGCCGGTCGACACCGGCCTGGACCCGCCGCCGGACCGGCTGGAACAGGGCCGCGACCGCCAGCGTGGAGGCGGCAACGGCCAGCGAGTTGCCGCTCGGCGTCAGCCGGGTGACAACGGTGACCGAGCTGACGTAGACCACGACGAGCAGGCCGGTCACCAGCGCGTAGCCCACGGTGCGGCTGACGATCCGGTCGATGTCATAGAGCCGGTAGCGCAGGATCGCGACCCCGATCGCGGCCGGCAGCGTGCTGACGATGACCAGCTGGCTGAGCGCGTCCAGGCCGCCCCGGAGATCGAGGGCGGTCGCGCCGGCAATCTCGACGATCGTGGCGAGCCCGCCGAATGCGAACCACTTGACCTGTGCTCGCTCCGTTCCCCTCGCCCGGTGGAAGCGGCGGACCAG
>JALYXH010000082.1 GCA_030947185.1 Actinomycetota bacterium
GTGCACGACGCCGGCGTCGTGCGCCGCCTGCAGCGCCAGACCGGCCTGTCCGACGATGTCGAGGGTCTGCGACGGCTCCAGCCGGCCGCGGGCGAGAAGCGCCGATAGCGGCTCGCCGTCGACGTACTCCATGACGAGGTAGGCCGTCAGCGGACTGTCGGTCCCGGCCTCTCGGACCTCGCCGTAGTCGAAGACGTTGGCGATGCCCGGATGGGACAGGGCAGCGGTGTGCCTGGCTTCCTGCCGGAAGCGCTCGATGAAGTCCGGGTCGCCGACGTACTCTGCCTTGAGGACCTTGACGGCGACCAGGCGGCCGAGCAGCTCGTCCTGCGCCCGCCACACCTCGCCCATGCCGCCGACCGCGATCCGGGACACCAGGCGGTAGCGGTTGGCCAGCGTGAGCTCCGGCGAGAGCGTCATGGGCCACCTCCCAGCACGGCCTGGATGACCGACTTGGCGATCGGTGCCGCGACCTGGCCGCCGGTTGCCTCCGAGCCCGCGTTGCCACCATCCTCGACCAGCACCGCGACGGCCACCTTCGCGTCGCCGACGGGGCCGAAACCGATGAACCAGGCGTGCGGTGCCTTGCCGTCGGCATGCTGCGCGGTGCCGGTCTTGCCGGCGATGCGGACGCCGGGAACTTGCGCGGCGGTGCCGGTGCCGGCGGTCACCACCGCCTCCATCATCGCGGTCAGCTGGTCGGCCACGCCGGCGTCCACCGCCTGGTGCAGCACCTCCGGCTGCGCCTGCGAGAGCACGGACAGGTCAGGTGCCTGCACCTTCTGGACGAGGTAGGGCCGCATCACCTTGCCCCGGTTGGCCACGCCCGCGGCGACCAGCGCCGCTTGCAGCGGGGTCTCCTTCACCTCGTACTGCCCGATCGCCGAAAGGGCCGTCTGCGGCTGGTCGAGGCTGGTCGGAAAGACGCTGCGCTCGGCCTGCAGCGGCAGCGACAGGTTGTCGCTGAACCCGAATGCGTCGGCCTGCTTGCGCAGGGCGTCGGCACCGACGTCCAGACCGAGCTGGGCGAAGGCGGTGTTGCAGGAGATGCGCAGGGCGTCGGTCAGCGAGGTGGTCCGGCCGTCCCCGCAGCTCTCGCCGCCGAAGTTGGACAGCGTGTTGGTCGTCAGCGGCAGCTTGAGCTTGTCCGGCGCCGGGATCTGGGTGTCCGGCTTGAACCGCCCGGACGACAGTGCAGCCGCAGCGGTGACCACCTTGAAGACCGAGCCGGGCGGGTAGTTCTGGCGGATGGCCCGGTTGAGCATCGGGTTGGCGGTGTCTCCGGTGAGCTTCTTGTACCCGGCGGTGATGGCTGCCGTGTCGTGCGAGGAGAGCACCGACGGGTCGTACGACGGGGAGCTCGCCATGGCCAGGATCGCGCCGGTGGACGGGTCGATCGCGACCACTGCCCCGCGCTTGCCCTGCAGGCCGGCGAAGGCCGCCGCCTGCGCCTTCGGGTTGAGGGTGAGTACGACGCTGCCACCCTGCGCGGTCCGGCCGGTCACCAGGTCGGAGAGCCGGCGTACGAAGAGCCGGTCGTCGGTGCCCGAGAGGATGTCGTTGTCGGCGCGCTCGATCGCCGTCGCGCCGTAGACGAGGGAGAAGAAGCCGGTCACCGGCGCGTACGCCGGACCACCCGGGTAGGTGCGCAGGTACTTCAGGGAGTCGGTGGTCGGCTTGGACTCGGCCACCGTCTGGCCGCCGACCACGATCGGGCCGCGCTCCCGGTCGTAGCTGCTGATCAGCACCCGCGCGTTGCGCGAGTTGTTGCGCAACTTGTGGGCCTCGAACACCTGGATGTAGTTGGCGTTGACCATCAGCGCGCCGAAGAGCACGAGGCAGGCGATGGCCACCCGGCGTACCGGGCCGTTCATCGGCGCACCACCTGGGTGACGGCGTCCTCGTTGGTGATCCCGGGCGGTGGCCCGACCTTGGCCGGCGTGGTGACCGTCTGGGCGGGCCGACGAGCCGAGTCGCTGACCCGCAGCAGCAGCGCGACTAGGGCGTAGTTGGCGACCAGCGACGAGCCGCCGTAGGACAGGAACGGCAGCGTGATCCCGGTCAGGGGGATCAGCCGGGTGACGCCGCCGACGATGACGAAGACCTGCAGTGCGAGGCTGAACGCCAGCCCTGCGGCCAGCAGCTTGCCGAAGGAGTCCCGGACCGACAGGGCGGCCCGCAGCCCGCGCTCCACGATCAGTGCGAAGATCACCAGGACGGCCATCGCACCGACCAGGCCGAGCTCCTCACCGACGGTCGAGAAGATGAAGTCGGTGTTGGCGAACGGCACGGTGTCGGGCCGTCCCTGGCCGAGCCCTGTGCCGAAGATCCCCCCGGTGGCCAGCCCGAACAGGCTCTGGACGAGCTGGTAGCCGTTGCCGCCGGGGTCGGCGAACGGGTGCAGCCAGATGTCCACCCGCTCCTGGACGTGGCCGAACAGCTGGTAGGCCACGGTCGCTCCGGCCGCGAACAGCAACAGCCCGATGATCAGCCACGACGTCCGCTCCGTGGCGACGTAGAGCATCACGATGAAGATGCCGAAGAACAGCAGGGACGAGCCCAGGTCCTTCTCCACCACCAGGACACCGAGGCTGGCCAGCCAGGCCACCAGCACCGGTCCCAAATCGCGTCCGCGTGGGAGGTCGATGCCGGCTACCCGCCGGCTGGCGAGAGAGAGCACGTCGCGCTTGGCCACGAAGTAGCCGGCGAAGAACACGACGAGGCAGAGCTTGGCCACCTCGCTGGGCTGCAGGGAGAACCCGGCCAGCCGGATCCAGATCTTGGCCCCGTTGACCACGCTGAACCGCGCGGGCAGCACCGCGGGCAGCACCAGCAGCACCAGTCCGACGGCCGCCGCGGTGTAGGTGTAGCGCTGCAGCATGCGGTGGTCGCGCACCACGACCAGCACTAGCACCAGCAGCGTGATGCCGATCGTCGTCCACACCAGCTGCAGCGGCGCGTCGCCGCGGGGGACCGCCCGCCCGAGCCGGTGCGCCCGGTCAAGGGCGGCCAGGTCCAGGCGCCGGATCAGCACCAGGCCGAGGCCGTTGAGCAGCGCGACCGCCGGCAGGAGCAGCGGGTCGGCGTACGGCGCGAACCGGCGGACGGCCACGTGGGCGACGCCGAACAGCGCGGCCAGCCCGAGGCCGTAGGAGACGACGTCGCCGGTCAGGTGCTTGTCATGGGCGAGGACCACGGCGGCGTACGCGACCACGACGAGGAGGACCGCGAAGACGATCATGGCGAGTTCGGTGCTGCGGCGGGTCCGCGGGACCGGCTGGCTGGCCGGGGCGCCCAGCGCGGCGGCCGTCACCGGGGCACCGCCGGGCAGGCGCCGCTCGCGGGCTCGGGGTCCGGTGCCAGCAGCGG
>JALYXH010000105.1 GCA_030947185.1 Actinomycetota bacterium
CCGTCGTCGTACACCTTGCTGATCAGGTCGCCGCGTGAGTAGGGCACCAGGGCGCGCACCTCGACTTCCGGCCGCGGCAGGTCCCGCTCGATCGCGGCTACCAGCTCGGTCAGCCCGTCACCGCTGCGCGCCGAGATCTGGATCGCGTGCTTCTCCTGACGCTGCAGCCGTCCGAGAACGAGTGGATCCGCGGCATCGGTCTTGTTGATGACCACGATCTCCGGGATGGCTCCAGCCCCTGTCTCGGCGAGCACCTCCCGCACCGCCCTCAGCTGCGACTCCGGATCGGGGTGCGAGCCGTCGACCACATGCAGGATCAGGTCGGCCTTCTCGACCTCCTCCAGGGTGGAGCGGAAGGCCTCGACCAGCTGATGCGGCAGGTGCCGGACGAAACCGACAGTGTCGGTGAGCGTGTAGCCGCGACCGTCCGGCGTCTCGGCCCGCCGCACGGTCGGGTCCAGCGTCGCGAACAGCGCGTTCTCGACCAGCACACCGGCGCCGGTCAGCCGGTTGAGCAGCGAGGACTTCCCTGCGTTGGTATAGCCGGCGATCGCCACGCTCGGCACCGAGTGGCGCACCCGCTCCTGCCGCTTGGTGTCCCGCGCCGTCGACATCTCGCGGATCTCCGTGCGGAGCTTGGCCATCTTGGTCCGGATCCGGCGGCGGTCGGTCTCGATCTTCGTCTCACCCGGGCCGCGCGTCCCGATTCCACCACCGCCCGCGACCCGGCCACCGGCCTGCCGCGACATCGACTCACCCCAGCCGCGCAGGCGGGGCAGCATGTAGGACATCTGCGCCAGCTCGACCTGCGCCTTGCCCTCCCGCGAGGTCGCATGCTGGGCGAAGATGTCGAGGATCAGCGCGGTCCGGTCGATGACCTTGACCTTCACGACCTCCTCGAGCTGCCGCAGCTGGCCCGGGGTCAGCTCGCCGTCGCAGACCACGGTGTCGGCGCCCGTCTCGATCACGACCTGTCGCAGCTCCTTGGCCTTGCCCGATCCGACGTACGTCGCCGGGTCGGGCTTGTCCCGCCGCTGGATCAGCCCCTCAAGCACCTGGGATCCGGCCGTCTCGGCCAGCGCCGCCAGCTCCTGCAGGGAGTTCTCGGCGTCCTCGGAGTTCCCGTCGGTCCAGATGCCGATCAGAACGACCCGCTCGAGCCGCAACTGGCGGTACTCGACCTCGGTGACGTCCTCGAGCTCGGTGGCCAGACCGGCCACCCGGCGCAGGCCCTGCCGGGCCTCGAGGTCGTAGCCCTCGCCCGCAGCCGTGTAGAACCCGTCGGCTGCGGTGCGCGGCGGTGCCGCGGGCTCGACCGGTGCCGCGGGCTCGACCGGTGCTGCGGGCTCGATCGGTTCGGCGGCCTCGATCGGTTCGGCGGGCTCAGTCATCGGTGCTTACAACCTCGGTCCCGGGTGCGGTCATCCCGCGGTGGTCCAGATCATCGTGACACGGCCACCCGTGGCCGGCACGCGAGTTACGAGCGCGGCGCGAACGCGGCGGCCGCCGCCGCCTGCAGCAGCTCGGCCAGCTCGGCGCACTCGTCACCGTCGAGCTCGGCGTACGGCGGAAGCACCAGCTCGTCCGTCCGCGCCTCGGCCGCCGCGCGCCGCTCGGCCAGCGGCGCCGGGTCTGGATGCGGCTCGGGCCAGCCGAAGAAGCCAGGACTGCCGGGACCCTCGGCGATGCTGACGCTGGCCTCCAGCGGCGTCAGCCCGGCGGCGAGCACGGCGATGGCATGCAGGCCACCGCGGTGCTCCCGCAGCAGATGCACGAGCTGGTTGGCCCGGGCCGGGGCGTCGTCGGGCAGCGGCATCGCCCGCCAGCCCGCGAACAGCGGCAGCCCCGCCGGGTCGACGGCGTCGACCACCTTGGCGGCCAGCTCGGCCAGTCGACCGGCCTTGTCGAACCCGGCGAACCGGGTCCGGCCCCACTCGTGGCAGATCTCGGCGTACCGCTCGGCCATCTGAGCGGGCGGGATCACCGTCCGGCCCTTGTCCCAGGCCTTGCGCACCATCGCCGCCGGCATGAAGACAAAGGCCGCGGTCACCACATCGGCGTCGACGTCACCCAGCACGCCTCCGCGCCCGCAGTAGTACAGCGACCACCCGTTGAGTCCCAGTTCCTCGGCGATAGCGGCGTTCTTGCGCTGCTGCATGAAGGCACCGCCGATCTTCTGGATCGGCAGTGTTCCTGCGGTGACCGTCTCCTCCGGCGTCATGCCGGCACCCCCACACTCGTCGACACACTCGGCAACGTCCTGGACAACCAGTCGGCCCGCAGCTCGCCCTGCCCGACCAGCACTGCCGGGCCGGTCAGCAGCACCGTGCCCTCTGCGGTCCACTGCACCACCAGTCGGCCGCCCGCCACGTCGACGTCGTACGTCGCGGGCCGGGGCGCCTGCTGCCAGCCGGCGACAGCGACCGCAGCGGCGCACGCGCCCGTGCCGCACGACCGGGTCTCGCCGACGCCGCGCTCATGCACCCGCATCCGCAGCGAGCGGTCCGCGTACACCTCGACGAACTCGACGTTGGTCCCCTCCGCTCCGGCCGGCTCCACGGCCGGCGGCACCAGCAGCGGGCCGGCCTGGTCGAGGTTCTCCACCGCCACCACCACGTGCGGGTTACCCATCGAGACCGAGGAGCCCGGCCAGCTGCGCCCGCCGACGGCAACTGTCACCGGCGCCGACGTCAGGACCGGCGCCCCCATGTCGACGGTCACGTCCCCGTCGGCCTCGAGCCAGACCGTGCGTACGCCGCCACGGGTCGCCAACCGCAGCTCCCCGGGACCCGCGTAGCCGGCGTCCACCAGATAGCGGGCATAGACGCGTACGCCGTTACCGCACATCTCGGCCAGGCTGCCGTCGGCGTTGCGGTAGTCCATGAACCAGCGCGCCTGGCCGGCGAGGTGTGCCATCTCGGGGACGGCAGCCGTCAGCACGACCCGCAGCACGCCGTCGGCACCGATGCCTGCGCGACGGTCACAGACGGCGCGGACGAGGTCGTCGGTCAGCTCCAGCTCGCCGTCCGGGTCGGGCAGCAGAACGAAGTCATTCTCGGTCCCGTGTCCCTTGACGAAGCGCACAACTCCGGATCGTACGGCGGGTCAGGGCGTCCGCAGCCGCCAGCCCGAGCCATGGGCCAGCATGACGCGCGCCTTCTCGGCCCGCTGCGGCGCGGAGAAGAGGTAGCCGTGGGCACGGTCGCAGCCCAGCTCGCACAGCCGGGCCCCTTCGGTCCAGCTCTCGACTCCCTCCGCCACGACGTAGAGCCCGCGGGCATGAGCCAGCTCGATCACCGAGCCGACGATCGAGTCGTGGTCGAACTCACCGCCCAGGCCGCGCACGAACCGACGGTCCAGCTTCACCGCGTCGATGGGCAGGTCACCCAGCGAAGCCATCGAGGAGTACCACGTGCCGACGTCGTCGACGGCGAGGGCGACGCCGGCACCGCGCAGGTCGCGCAGGAGCGAGACGATCTCCCTCCCGCCGCCCGCGAGGGCCTCCTCGGTGATCTCCAGGCCCAGCACACCAGGCGCCAGCGCATGCTTGCGGACAAGGTCCGCGACCGTCTGCACGAACCCGCGCCCGGTCAGCCGGCTCGCGGAGATGTTCACCCAGATCTGGCGAGAGCTCGCCGGGCTCACCCAGTAGCCGACCTCGCGGACGGCCTGCTCCAGCACCCAGGCCTCGATCGTCTCGAGCAGGCCGCTGACCGCGGCCACCGGCAGGAACTCGGCCGGCCAGAGAAGGCCCCGCTCGCGGTGCTGCCAGCGGACCAGCGCCTCCATGCCGACCACCGCGCCGCTCGCCAGGTCGATCTCGGGTTGGTAGTGCAGCTGCAGGGCGCGGGCATCGACGCAACGGCGCAGGTCGGGGACCAGGTCGAGGTCGAGCGGAGGCACGGGCGGACTCCAAGGCGTGTGCTGCTGCACGGGGGACGTCGCCCGGAGTGTCGGCGCGCAGGCGGCAAGCCTTAGCGGGCGGAGGTCGCGACTTCCCGGCGTACGACGGCAAGGGCCGCCTCCGCGGAGGCCTGCCAGCTTATCCGCGGGTCGCGCCGGAACCAGGAGCGCTGCCGCCGGGCATAGGCCCGCGTGGCCCGCGTCGTGTCCGTGCGGGCTGCCGAGTCGTCGATCTCGCCGGCCAGCAGCCGCAGCACCTGGGCGTAGCCCAGCGCCCGGCGGGCGGTGACGCCGTCGCGCAGTCCGCGTCCGGCCAACCCGCGCACCTCCTCTATTAGGCCGGCCTCCCACATGTTCTGCACGCGGGCATCGATCCGGGTGTCGAGCTCGGCGACCCCGGGGTCCAGGCCCACCTGGACGGCGACGTACCGGTCAGCGACCGGAGGACCGTAGGCCGACAGGCCGGCGGGGAACGGCCGGCCGGTGATGGTCACGACCTCCAGCGCTCGTACGATCCGCCTGCCGTTGCTGGGCAGGATCGCTGCCGCGGCAGCGGGGTCCACGGTCGCCAGACGCGCGTGCAGCGGCGCCGGACCATCGGCGTCGAGCTCGGACTCCAGGGCGGAGCGCACCGCCGCGTCGGTGCCGGGGAAGCGGAGATCGTCGAGGATCGCCCGGACGTAGAGCCCTGAGCCGCCGACCACCACGGGCACGACACCACGCGCCAGCAGGCCGTCGACCACCTCCCGGGCGCTCCGCTGGTAGGCGGCGACGTTGGCCGCCTCGGACACTGCCCAGATGTCGAGCAGGTGGTGCGCGATGCCGGCGCGGTCCGCGAGGGGCAGCTTCGCCGTGCCGATGTCCATGCCGCGGTAGCACTGCATCGAGTCGGCGTTCACCACCTCGCCGCCGAGCTCCTGGGCCAGCGCGAGGCCCAGCGCGGACTTGCCTGCCGCGGTCGGACCGACGACGGCCACCACCGGCCCGGGTGTGCTCACCCGGTCAGCATCACCGGTCGGAGCGCGACCGCCGCCGCAGCAGCCCTGCCAGCAGCAGGGCAGCGAGAGCCACTACGGGCACCGCGGCGCTCAGGCCGGTGGCCGCCAGCGAACCGCTGGTGGAGCGGGCGCTGCTGCCCGTGCCGTTGCCGCTGATGCCGCCGGCCGACGCGGAACCCGAGTTGGGTCCGGTCCCGCCACCGGTTCCGGTGGCCGGCAGCGAGGCCGGGACGAGGAAGTCCATCGCCGGTGTGTTGTCCGCCGGGTAGAGGAAGGACTGCACGTCCTGGACGGGCGAGATATTGCCGAGGGAGAACGCGGTGCCGTCGTAGAGCCGCGACCCGACGACGGCCGGAACCTCGGCCGGTCGCTGCCCATTGCCGCTCGGCCCGGCCAGAGCCCGGAGCTTGCTGCGCGGGACACTCAGCACGATTGTTCCAGTGCTCTGGTCGACCTTGCCCTTGATCTCAGTGTCCCCCGGGTACTGCAGGCACTTGTTGCCGACCGCACCGCCGCAGGTCCCCGGATCGGTGACGTAGTCGTTGTAGCCGAAGCTGAAGCCACCGGTCAGCGGGCTGTAACGGGCGCTCGCGGTCGACGCCTGATAGCCGTTGACGAACTGGAAGATCCACAGCAGCGACAGGGACTTGGTGTCGAACATCGCCTTCTGCAACATCGCGTCCGACAGGTCCGCAAGCCGCAGCGTCACCGTGAACCCGCCGTTGGCTACACCCGCGCCCGTGGCCGGATCGATCTCCGGTCCGACGGTGTCGGAGAGGAAGTCCATGGCCGGCTCGTTCGTCCCGGGCCCGTTGCGCGTGGGCAGTTGCAGCGGTGTGGGCACCAGCTCGGAGTAGCTGACGAGCGCGTCACCGTTGGGGTCCACCGAGGTAGTTCGCAGCGGCGGACGCAAGGCGGCGCCGAGGTCGGAACCGCCGTTGCTCGGTCCCGCATTCTGCGTCAGGACTATCGGCGTGGAGACGCCACCCTCGGCGTCGTCCGGCTTCTTGTTGTTCCGGTTGAACACCACCGACAACTTTCCGCTGGTAGCGCCGTAGCCGATCGCGAAGAAGTCGCCGAGCGTGCGGTCGCCGCCGGTGGCGCAGCCCAACCCGCCGAGGCAGACCTGGTCATAGTGGTTCGGATGGGTCGTCGCCTTCACCTGGCTGAACGTCCGGTCGGACGCGAGCGCGTTCACTGACTGGTTCACGTACACGTTCCACGCGGCCTTGAACTTGGCGACCCCGTCGGCATCGCGACCGAGGTTGGGGTCCCCGTCGGTCTCGGTGCCGTAGAAGGCGACCGCCACTCGGCCGGGCGCCCCTCCCGCGGTCAGCCAAGGAAACACCGTGGTGCGGACAGCGTCCCGGTCGACCTGCACGGGGGCGGACCACGCCGGTCCAGGCTTGGCCTTGGGGTCCTGGTAGGCCAAGGTGTTGCCGCCTTGGCACTGGGCCAGCTTCGACGCCGGAAGCGTCGTCAGGTAGGTGTGGAAGGACTTCTTCTCGGCGAAGGCCAGGTAGACGTTTCCCTGGTTGTCGGCGTCAGCGACCGTGAACGCCTGCAGTCCGCCGATGTCGTCGGTCTTGAACTTCGCCACGACACAGTTGTTCCACTTGAGCCCGGTGTTGTCGGAGATCGCGAAGTTGACGTAGCTGGTGTCGCCATCGATGGCGTTCCATCCATAGAAGGCCACCCGCCCGGTAGCCCTCGGCGTGACCAGGCTCGCAGGCATCGACCTCATGGGGCCCGGGAACTGCGGCCGGGGCGAGCTGATCGTGTCACTGCCGGGCAGGTAGGTGAGCCCGCCGTCGGTGGACCTCTGCACGACGACGTTGCGCGGCACCTGCTGGTTGTAGCTGAGCAGCACTGTCTTGTCGTCGAGGAAGGTCAGCCATTGCCGGTCCGCCCCGCCTCCCCGGGCCGTGTTGGTATTGCCCGCCGGTCCGGCGTTGAACAGCGTGTGCCCGCCGTCGGGAGACGTCGACGTCGTGAAGCCGGTCAGCGGGCCGAGACCGGCGTAGGCGTACTGGTAGTCGTTGTCGGCGTTCTTCGTCGGGGCCGTCGCCAGGCCGCAGTCGCCACCACCGCCCTCACCCTGCTGGCCACGCGGCGGCGTGCCCATCAGGTGGAACTGGTCGCCACCATCGGTGGAGACCTGGACGTAGTCAGAGACGTTCGAGAAGCCGGTGGGCCCGCAGGTGTAGATCTTGCCGGCCTGGTCGATCTCGATCAGCGGCTCGGACTCATCTCGCTGGTTGTCCGCCGGCACCGAGGCGGTGAAACCGAGACCACCGGAAGGCGCCGATGGCAGGTTCGCCTCGACGGACCTGGACTTCGTGACGATGGTCAGCTGGCCCGTGTAGTCCTGCGGGCCGCTGGTGAACGGACAGGCCAACGCCCCGTAGCTGCCGCTCGGCAGATCTTTGGCGATGACGACCTCGGTGGTCGTCCCGCCGTCGCTTGATCCAACCTCGCTGGCTCCCGGGCCGTTGACGGTGAGGACCTCGTCGTTCGTGTCGTCAGCCCAATTGATCTTGAACGTGAACTCGGAGGTCATCGTCGCATAGAGGCCGGTCGGCACCGTGATGTTGAGGGCGTGAGCGTCTTTGAAGACTGTGGCGTTGCAGTCACTCAGAGCGTTCACGCCGGGAGGGATGGTGCCGGTCCAGGTCACTGTGGTCGTCCCCGACGCGGGCACGGCGACATCGTGCGACGCAGGAGTTGATGCGCCGGAGCCGGTGGCGCTCAGCACGAGCACGGGCAGCAGGACCAGCCCGGCAGCCGCGGCTGCCACGGGTCGCAAACGTCGAGTCATGCGCAGTCCTCTGTCTGAGCCGACAGGTGCCATCGGCGCCCCCATAGGACCCGCGATGCGGGCATCCTGCCGCAAAACGCACCCG
>JALYXH010000113.1 GCA_030947185.1 Actinomycetota bacterium
GCAACGATGAGGGCGCTGGCTCGGTCGATGGTCATCGACTGGACAAAGGACTGGTCGATCTTGAGCTCATCGATGGGTAGGGCGCGAACGTAGCTCAGCGAAGACAGTCCGGTGCCGTAGTCGTCCAGGGACAGGCCGACCCCTAGGGCCTTCAATTCGGTCAGAGTGGTCATGATCCGGTCCGGATCGGACATGACGACGGTTTCGGTCACCTCCATCCGCAGACAGCCCGGGTCGAGGTCGTACCGCCGGAGCTGGCCAGCGACATAGGAGGCGAACTCCGGGTCGAGCAAATCCGGCGCACTGACATTTACGGCGATCGACCCTGCGTCGGTGCCCTCGCTTGTGCACTGCACTTGACGCTCAAGCACCAGGCTCAGCACCCGACGGGTCAGCAGCGGCATCAGCCCACCTTGTTCGGCGGCGTCAAGGAACGCCCCGGGGCCAAGCAGACCACGTCGCGGGTGCTGCCACCGCACCAGTGCTTCCAGGCTCTGCACCGAGCGGAGGTGGGGCTGCACCTTCGGCTGGTAGTGGACGATGATCTCGTCGTCGGTCAGCGCGGCGCGAAGTTCCTCGACCAGGACAAGCCGCTCCCGCACCCCGACATCGAGACATTCGCTCCACACCTCGACACCGGTGCGTTGGCGTTTGGCCCGGTACAGCGCGACGTCGGCGCGACGCAGCAGCTCCCCGGATGTCAGGCCATTGCGCTCACGGGCTGCATTGTCGACCACGCCGATGGAGGCGTCCACCGTGATCCGGCAACCGTCGACGGTCACAGCCGCACCGATGAGTCTGCGGATGGTGGCGGCGTGAGCACGCGGATCGACGTGGCCGCCGTCCACGACGATGGCGAACTCATCACCGCCGAGCCGCGCCACCCCAAGGCCCCCGACGGGGCGGAGCCGGTCGCCGATTGCGACCAGTAGCCGGTCACCGGCTGCATGGCCCAAGGCGTCGTTCACTTCCTTGAAGCCGTCGAGGTCCACCAGCAAGAGGCCGACCTGGCTGCGGTCGTTGAGAGCGCAGTCGAGGAGCCGGAGGAGTGCACGTCGGTTCGGTAGGCCAGTCAAGTCGTCGGTATGTGCCTCGCGACGACTCTCGGCGAGCAGCCGGTCTTGGCGGAAGAACACTGCCGTGCGGGCCACTGCCAGCACAATCGCGCCGGCCGCCAGCGCGACCCCGAGGATGGGAACGGAGGCTCCGTGCCCGAGCACCAAGACGGTCAAGGCGACCAGCGTGGCGACGCCGGGGACCACCATCGCCACCGGCGCGTTACCGGGCCGCCGTTGGTCGTCGGACCGCTGCCAGGCGGCTAAGGAGATCAGAACCGGACCGGCCGCGTAGACGGCATCCAACGGCGAGCCGAACCGGAAGGTCCCGGCCGCGGTCTGCGCACCGTAGATGGCATCGCCCACAGTCATCACGGCGAACCCAGCCAGCAGCAGAGTCCAGGTGGCATCAAACCGCCATCGGGTCACCGCCAGTCCGGTCAGGGCCGCTACGAGCAACGTCGCGCCGCCGACCGCGTAAGCAAGGGCGTAAACGACGTTGACGGCGTTGCCGCTCAGCAACGCCGGGTGGCTGTGGGCGGTCCAGCTCACCGCTGCGGCAGCGCAGGACAACGCGACGACCGCCCCGTCCAGGACTGTCGCGGCGTCCCAGCTGCGTACCCGAGCACGGGTCAACAACAGCAAACTGACGTACCCCGCCGGGTAGAGCAGCAGCGACGCGCAATCGGAGAAATTCATCCCGAAGGGGCCGCCCGCCTCACCGGCGGAGACGTAGAAGAGCAGCACGAAACCGACGGCATAGCCGGTCAAGCCGACGGTCATCGCCGCCCAGACCCGCCGGTCAGCGCCCACCACTACAGCGCGTGCCAAGCAGCTGAGCGCCCCGCTACCGGTCACCAAGCAGAGCAACAGGGGAACTTCTAGATGCTGGCCTGGCAACCATGTGTCGAGGACCAACGCCAGCCAGGCCACACAGACCCCGGCCCGAGCATGCCGTGTCCACGACAACCGCCCGACCCTCCTGCTCCGCATAGCGGCTATGTCGGCACGAACTAGTCCCCCCGATAGCCCCGATTGGATGAGCGCGCCGCGTCCGGCCCGGAGAAGAGCGAAGTCCACGGATAGTCCACAAATCCGAAAGTCAAGCGCCGCCGGCGCAAGGTCAGCAGCATCGGGCTTAAGGCGACTCGATGACCTGCTTGCTGCAATGCGCGTGCGAGTACGCCGGCTGTCGTCGCCTGCTCCGACCGGGCGGCCTACTGGTGACGATCATGACGAGTCACTACCGCAATGCCGGCGGATGGAATCTTGCTGCCTTGACGGTGGCTCTAGCGGAAGCCGCCGGGCTCGGCTACTTGCAGCTTTTGACCGCGTTGCAAGGCGCCGTAGAGGGGGCCCTGCAGGTCTGCCCGGCTGGTAGCCAGCACTCATCAACCGGCGCGAATGCCGGGACGGCAGGCCCGGTCATGTCATCGCGCATACCGATGTCTTGGTCTTCCGTGCGCCCGCGCCGGGCACGACCGGATTGGCCAGTGCCCACGTCTGGCACCCCGGAAGCTCGACGTCGATCTCGGTCTGGCCGGGTCCAGCAGAGCGCCGGTGTACAGCGGCGAGGCCGCGACCTGCCCGCCACGGTGGCCCACCGGGCACGATGCTGCCAGCGATCGCCAAACACGCCATCGCCGTCAGCACCGGCCCCGGCAACTTGGTGCTCAAACCCAGCGTGCAGTTTGACACGTTCCCACGACGGTTGGTTCGAGGCGGTCATGATCGGGCTCTGGCGTCAGGGACTGCAACAACTGTGGCTACGTGCCGCGGTCCGGTCCGGGCTGCGGCGGGACTTCAGCGGCGGGACGAGCCAGTCGATGCACCTGCGGGGGGGTCACCCAGTGCTCGAGAGGACCGGACATGGCCAGCGGGTCGGCAAACGGAGCCAACCGCTGGGCCGGTGTCGGCACTGCGGACTGCGCCCCGGACGCGGGTGCCGATGATGGTGTGCGGACGGCACTAGATCTAGCCATGGCAGGCCGAACGCCCGATCTGCTGGTGTTGAGTGCGAGTGGGGCGGTGCAGCCGTCCGCCATCGTTTCGGCGCTGGCCGCGGTCGCCGGTGCTGTCCCTGCGATCGGTTTCAGCGCCGGGGGTGAACTGGGCCCGGCAGGAGCCACGTCAGGGCACATCGCCGTCTTCGCGCTCGGCGGTGGCTTCTCAGTCGCCACTGCGTCAGCCGACGTCGGGGAGCACGGGCCGGGGGGCGCTGGGGAGGGCGCGGCCGAGTGCGTCCGAGGGGTCAGGTCCAGCCCGCACCAGGTGCTGCTCGTGCTGACCGACGGTGCAGCCGGCGACCAGCAGGAGGTGCTTCGAGGTGCCTACCGAGCGGCCGGAGCCGCAGTCCCGCTGGTGGGCGGCGCGGGTGGCGGATCTGACGATGGACACTCCTGGCAGTTGGAGGGCGGCCAGGTCCGTCGCAACGCGGTGGTGGCTGCAGCCGTGGGCTCCCCGGCGCCGTTTGGGCTGGGCGTCGGACACGGCTGGCAGCCTCATGGCCGCCCGATGCTGGTAACCGTGTCCAACGGGCGAATCGTGCACGCGCTGGACGACCGCCCCGCACTCGACGTCTACCTGGAGCAGTTGCGGGTCGCCGAAGGGCGGGCGGCGCCCGAGGGTGGTGAAGACCCGCTGGGGCACGACATCGCCGCGTTTCGGGCGGCGGCTGTGAGTCACCCGCTCGGCCTCAGTAGGCGCAGCGGTCAGCTGATTCGGTCTGTCGTCGACGCCGACCTCAACACCGGCTCGCTCGTGTGCGCGGCGGAGGTGCCCCAGGGCGCACTCGTCTCGCTCATGGGAGGGAACGTCGCCTCGGTGCTCACAGGCACATCCGACGCCGTCCTCGCAGCGCTCGCCGGGCTGGCGGGACAGCCGGCTCTCGGGTTGCTGGCCTTCGACTGCGTCGCACGCCGACACATTCTGGGTGCCACGGGGACCACAGACGAGAGCGCACTGATATCGGCGGCAGCCCCAAGAACTCCGTGGGTCGGCACGTACACCTTCGGCGAGATCGCTCGCGCGCAGGGCCTGAACGGGTTCCACAACAAGACCCTCGTTGTGCTGGCCGTCGCATGAACGAGTCCTGGTCGGACGCCTGGTCCACCCAGCAACTCGTTGAGTTCGTCTCTGCGGTCTCCGCCTCGAACGACACGGACATGGCGACCCAGCGTGCCGTGGAGCGGGCCGCCGAGGCGCTGGATGCTGACGTGGTAGCCCTGCTGTCTGGTGACGAGGTGGTCTGCGCGGTCGGTTACCCCAACGACACGGTCCCGGTGCAGGAGCTGCTGTCAGCCCGGGACGGCACTCCGCTGGGGGTTGAACGGCTCGGCCGGCTGGAGGTGCTGACAGTGCCCGTCGGCGAGGGCAGCGACAGCGTGCTCCTGCTGGCCCGGGCGGGGAACCCGTTCACGGTCAGCGACCAGAGCCTGCTGCGCGGGATGGGCCGGGTGCTGTCGCTGGCGCTACGCCAGCTCGGTCTGCTCGACGACCTGCGCGGCCGGCAAGAACTGCTTGAACACCTGAGCCTGGTCCAAGCCGCGATGGCGAGCCGCGTGCCAACGCAGGAGGTGCTGGACGCGATCACTGCGGGGGCAGGCGATCTGCTTTCCGCGGATGTCGCGGCGCTGCGGCTCCTCGACCCGGCCGATCCTGACTTCACGCTGTGCGTGTCCCACCTTGGCCTCACCGCCCAGCAGGCCGCACGCTCGCGCCGGGCTCCGGTCTCCGCCGGTATTGCCGGCCTCGTCGCTCGGGATGGGCTGGCCTTGCGGGTCTCGGCATACGACCAGCTGCCCGACCCCCTGCCTGGCTACGACGGGATCTTCGGCTCCGCGATGGCCGTGCCGGTGTCTGAGGACGAACGCGTCGTCGGCGCGCTGATGGTGACCACGACGGACCGGCAGCGCCGCTACAGCGAGCACGACGAGTCCGTCTTACGGGCCTTCGGCGACCAGGTCAGCCTCGCCCTAGCCAACGCGCGCACGCTGGACGCAGTCCACCAGGCCCGACACGATCCGTTGACCGGGTTCGCGAACCGGGGTCTGTTCATTGAGCTGGTCGATCAGGCGCTCGTTGCTGGTGCCGCCGTGGGCGAGCCAAACAGCTTGCTGTTCATCGATGTCGACCGCTTCAAGGCCGTCAACGACACGCTCGGACACGCCGTCGGCGATGCGGTACTGAGCACGGTGGCGGCGCTGCTGCGCAGGGTCGGGCGCCGCGAGGACGTGTTCGGGCGTCTCGGCGGAGACGAGTTCGCGGTGCTGCTCCCGAGGACGACCGGCGGCGACGCGGACGCGATCGGGCGGCGGTTGCTGGCCACACTCGCGGCGCCGGTCCGAGTGCTCGGCCATGAGGTGTCCATCAGCGCCAGCGTGGGTCGGGCGACCCGCGAGGGCGCTGCCGCCGCGAACCTGTCCACCGCCTCGACGACGCCTACCGGAGACCTGCTGCGCGAGGCCGACCTCGCGATGTACCGCGCGAAGAGCCGGGGCGGCAATTGCCACGAGGTCTTCTCGTCGGCGCTTCTGGAGGAGGTTGTGGACCGGGCTGCCCTAAGGGCAGATCTGGAGGTTGCGCTGGCTACCGCCCAGCTGTCGCTGGCGCTGCAGCCTGTGATGGCCCTGCGAAGCGGCCGTGTGGTGGCCGCAGAGGCATTGCTGCGCTGGAACCATCCGACGCGCGGACTCGTCCCCCCTTGCGAGTTCATCCCAGTGGCGGAGCAGACCGGACTGATCGGCCCGCTCGGGCGATGGGTCCTCGAGCACGCCTGCCGACACGCCACCAGCTGGCCGGCCGGCCCCGATGGGCACGCCGTCGGAATCACCGTCAACGTCTCCGGCCACCAGCTCCGAGACAGCGGCTTCGTGGCTGAAGTGGCGTCCGCGCTCACCAAGACCGGGCTTGACCCCGCCCGGCTCGTCCTGGAGATCACCGAAAGCGTGCTGGTAGACGACGTACCGATGATGCTGGAGCGGCTGTCGCTCTTGAAGAACCTTGGGGTGCGCCTAGCCGTGGACGACTTCGGCACCGGCTACTCGTCGCTGGCCTATTTGGCCAAGTTCCCAGTGGACGTCCTCAAGATTGACCGCAGCTTCATCGCGGAACTGACCGTCAACTCCCGCGGCGCGGCCCTGGTCGACGCCATCACGCATCTGGGCCGAACCCTCGGTCTGCTGGTCGTAGCGGAGGGGATCGAGACCGAGGGCGAGCTCCAGCTGTCGACGCAAGCGCGCTGCCACATGGGGCAGGGCTACCACCTAGGCAGGCCAGTGCCAGCGAAGGACTTTGCCGACCGCTTTCTGCCTCCTGCGCCGATTCCCCCTCCGCGTGCCTCGTGGAGCCCTCCTGCCGAGATGGCTCCCAGCCGCCGCGGCTGAGTGCTGTGCTTCGCGGCGCCGGACTGGCAGAGGCCGAGTGAGCCCAGGCGGCGGACAACGCCCCCGCTGCGTTTGTCGCCCGCTCGCCA
>JALYXH010000134.1 GCA_030947185.1 Actinomycetota bacterium
GCGTAGCGCATGCACTCGCGCGCGGGCCGGATGACATAGCTGGCGAGCAGCACCACCAGCGGAGCCACGACGAGCAGGCCGAGAGCGCTCATCGTCCAGAGAACGACCATGGTCGGAGTCTGCCTGCGCTAGATGCTTTTCGCCAGTACCTCCCTCAACCTGGCTTCCCCGGGGTACCAATCAGTGATAAACCAGACACGAGGCAGACTGTGCCGACACCGATCCCCCGGGAGTCCCTCCATGACGGCAATGACATCCACAGGCATCTTCAGCGGGCCCGATGCAGGGGCTCGGCGCCGTCGCGGCGTTGTGCTGATCCTCGGCGCACTGGTGATGCTGCTGGTGCAGCAAAAGGTGATCAAGTTCTATTACACGCCGCTGATCGTGGGCTTGACCTACCTGGCCGGGGCGGCGATCTCCGGTCGCCGCGGCGCTTTCTGGGCGCCCGGTCTTGTCACAACCGCCTGGGGGATCTCGGTCCTGCTCACCGTCCACCACGTCGTGAGCAACCCGCATGACTTGGCGTTCACCGTCGCTGCGGTGATCGGAGTCGCGGTCGCCCTGCTCCTTCGTTTCACCGTCGGGCTGGCGGCCGGCGCACTCGGCCTGGCCGTGTCGCTGGCAGTCGTGCTCCTGCACAACTACGCGCACCCGCCGTCCTGGATCTTCCATGGGATCACGTTCGCGCTGCTGCTCGGGATCTGGGGCCTCTGGGAGCTGCGGCCGAGCCGGGCCAGCGGTCGCAACGACGAGACGACCACAGCCTTCACCGGCGCGGAGTCCCGGGAGATGACGCGGGACACCGAGCCCAGCCGCGCCTGACGTTCAGCCCCGGCGGGCTGCTGCCTCGTCGACGGCTGCCACGACCGAACTCAGGGCCAGGGCCACCTCGGCGCTGACCGGAGTCAGCCCGACGGTGCCGACCCGGTCAGCCGAGGCGACCCGGGCGTCGTAGGGCAGGATCCCGGCGACCGGCAGTCCGTCGGCAGCGAAGGCGCTCTCGAAGAAGGCCACGTCGTCGTCGCCCCGCGCCTTGTTGCCGACGGCGAGGACATGCGGAATGCCGAGCTCGGCGGCCAATGCTGCCGTCCGGGCCGCCGTCAGCACCGACTTGCGGGTGGGCTCGCACACGACGACCAGGACGTCGGCGTGGGCCAGCGTGCCGCCTGACCGGCTGAGGTGCTCCAAGCCGGCCTCCATGTCGACCAGGGTCACGTCGGTGTCGGCGAGAGCGTCAGCGAGCAGGCTGCGAACCGTGGCATGACCACTACAGGTGCAGCCGGCCCCGGCTGCAGCGACCTTGATGGCAGACAGCAGCACCGGACCGGCGGGCGTTGGCCGGCCGTACTCGGCGACCAGCTCCGCGGCGGGTGGCGCGCCGCCGCCGGAGCCGACGAGCACGGTGCGCGGCAGGACCGGCACAGCCTCGGTCTGCTCAAGCGTGAGCCCCAAGGACAGGCCGAGGTTCGGGTTGGAGTCGGTGTCGATGGCAACGACGCGGCGGCCGGCCTCGGCATAGGCCCGCGCCAACAGCCCCGAGACGGTGGTCTTTCCGACGCCGCCCTTGCCGACGACCCCGATCTTGAGCTGGGTCATGAGGGCGGGAAGCGTCACAATGGGCTCCTCTAGCGGTGGACGACAACGGTAAACCGCCTGACATGTCCCGGAACACCGCTACTCCGTGGGCGCCAGCGAGTGGGCCAGTCCGATGAGGGCCTGCACGGCGGGCGCCCGGGGGGCGACATCGAGCGCCGCCACCCCCTCTCGCTCCGCCTCGACGATGGCCGGGTCGTCCGGAACCAGCACGGGGTCCAGTCCTGGGAAAGCCGCGCGGACGCGGACGGCATCCTCCTCGTCGCGCACCCGGTTGGCGGCGACGACCAGGCGCCCCAGATTGCCCTGCCGGACCACCTCGGCCGCTCGCCGGCCCACCTCCAGCGACGTCGCCGTCGGCTCCACCACGACCACGACCACGTCGACCGGGCGACCGTCGAAACGCATCACCGTGCCCAGACCCGCTTCGCAGTCAGCCACCACGATGGACTCCGACGCCGTCAGCTGCCCGAGCAACTGCTCAGGTGAGACCCCGCATCATGGACAGCCGGGCTCGGGGTTCTGGATGGCGCTGACGACCGCGAGCCGGACCCCGTCCGGGCCGTCCACGCCGAACCGCTGGACCAGGTCGTCGGCGCTCGCGGCGTGTTCCTCGCTGCCGGCGTCGACCGCCTCACGGACGGTGACCAGCCGCTCGGTCTCCTCGACGCCTAGACCGAGTGATATCCCGAGGTTGGGGTTGCTGTCGCAGTCCAGCGCGACGGTGGCGTACCCGGCCCGGGCAAACGTGCGGGCGAGCACGGCGGACGTCGTCGTCTTGCCGGACCCGCCCTTGCCAACCACCGCGATCTTCATTCCGACTCCGTCCCGGTGCGCAGCGCACTGGCCATTGACCGTACAGCGGCGATCGTCGGCGCATCCGGGTCGACGTCGAGCAGCGGGCGACCAGTCCGGGCAGCCGCACCGAAGGCCGGGTCGAGCGGAACCGAGCCGAGCACCGGCAAGCCGGTCTCCTCGGCGACCCGGTCGACATCGCCTGGCTGGCGCACCTTGTTGGCCACGGCCAGCACGCGGGGAGCGCCGGCCATGCCGGCCAGCCGGGCCAGTCGCCGGCCGGTGAGCAGCGACGCTGACGTCGGCTCGACCACCACGAGGAACGTCCGGGCGTACCGACCCCAGGTCAGAAACGGCTGGCGGGTGCCGCCGGGCAGGTCTCCGACGACGTCCCAGGCGCCGCGGGGCAGGTCGTCGAGGACGCACTGGAAGCCGAAGTGCTGACGGGTGTTGTCCCAGCGGGGCCCGCGGGCCTTGCCCAGCTGGAGGAAGCGGACGCCGTCCGGAGCGTGGACCGCGTAGCGCTCGACGGCCTCCGGGCCGGACAGCCCGGCCCGCAGCCGGTAGCGGCGGCGGCCGTCCTCGTCGTACTCCTCCACCGCCTCGTCGGGAAGCCCGGCGTCGCTCTGCTGGACCCCGAGCGAGAAGGCCATCCCCGGCATCGGGTCGGAGTCGAGGGCGAGCACGGAGCCCCCGTCGCGGGCCAGCAGACGCGCGAAGGTTCCGGACAGCGAGGACTTGCCCGCTCCGCCCTTGCCCACGAAAGCCACTCGCATGGCTCGAACTCTAGGTGCGCGGCTGCAGAAGGTGTGCAATGCACCTAGCGATGTGCCTACAGTCCGAAGTGCTTCCAGTCCGGGCAGTCGAGAATGGACGGTGACGGCATGTGTCTCGGGATTCCGGGCCAGATCGTCGAGATCAACGATCCCGCGCAGATGCGCGCGAGAGTCGACGTCGACGGCGTACGCCGGGAGGTCTCGGTGGCGATCGTCGGTATCGGCGGGGAGAACGGCGTCCAGCTCGGCGACTGGGTGCTGGTGCATGTCGGCTTCGCGATGGCGCGTATCGACGAGGCGGAGGCACGCGAGACCCTCGATGCGCTGAAGGCACTCGGCGACATGTACGAGCAGGAGCTGTCCGACTACGCGACGCCGGTCGACGTTGCCGCGGCGGTCGGGCACCTACCGTGACGGTCACGGCGCCCGACACCGCAACCGGCCTGCCGGCCGGCCTGCCGCAGGACCTGGCTACAGCCGCCCTGGGACTGGCCCGCCGCTTCGCCCAGGGCGCCACGATGTGGTGCGTCGCGCCGTGCTGGCCGCAGCACGCGTCCCACGTCGCTGTCGAATTCGTGCACCCGGTGGTCGTCGGGACTCGCGCACTGCCCGCACTGGCCCTCGCTGAGCAGGAGGCGACTGCCGCCCTGCGCGCCAACGCCTCCGCCGGGGACGTCCTGCTGCTGGTCGCTCCCGCCGACGACCCGCTCGCCTCCGACCTGGCGCGACGCGCCCCAGCGTGGGGCGTCGAGGTGCTCTGGGTGGGCTGTGGTGCGCCGCCTGCTCCGGGCGCGGCCGACCACGTGCTCTGGCTGCCCGATGAGCCCGAGGCGCCGTACGACGGTCGGTTGATCCTGCTCTACCACCTCCTCTGGGAGCTGACGAACGTCTGCTTCGAGCACCCGGGCCTGCTGGTCGAAGAAGCGGCGTGCACGGGTCCTGTCTGCATCACCTGCTCGGACGAAGGCCGGCTGGCCGAGGTGATCACGGCGGACGGCCTGACCGCCCGGGTCCGCACCGCCGCCGGGTCGGAGGACATCGACCTGTCCCTGGTCGGTGCCGTCGCCCCCGACGACCTGCTGCTCGTGCACGCCGGCTCGGCCCTTACCCGGCTGGTCCCGTGACCAGCTCGTTCCTCTACCCCTTCCTCGAGGCGGAGGAGCGCGACGCCGGGCCGCTGATGGCCGACCTGGCCGCCTCCGCCGACGCCAAAGCGGCGATCAGCCGCCGGCTCCGCACCGACACGCTGCGGGACCAGGCCGACGCCCTGAGCGCGACCGCGGCCGCGCTGGCCGAGGTGTTCGCCCGTGGTGGCCGGTTGCTGGTCGTCGGCAACGGCGGCTCCAGCACCGACGCGGCCGGGATCGCTGGCCTGTTCACCTCGCCGCCGACCGGTGCCCCCCTGCCGGCCCGGTCCCTGGTCACCGATCCCGCCGTGCTGACGGCACTGGCCAACGACGTGGGCTTCGACGTCGTGTTCGCCCGGCAGGTGCTCGCCTACGGCCGGCGCGGCGACGCCCTGCTCGGCATCTCCACCAGCGGCGGATCCGTGAACGTGCTGCGTGCGTTCGCCGCGGCCCGGAGCGCCGGACTGATCACCGTGGGCGTTGCCGGCTACGGCGGCGGTGCGCTGAAGGACTCCCCGGACGTCGCCCACTGCCTCACGGTCAGCTCGGACAGCGTGCACCGCACCCAGGAGGCGCAGGCCGCGCTGGTCCTCGCCCTATGGAGCCGGGTGCAGGACGCCCTGGAACGGAGCGTGTCGGGATGAAGTTCGTCGACGAGTACCGGGACCCGGCAGCCGCCCGGGTCGCCGTACGACGGATCACCGACCTGGCGGAGGGTCGTCGCGGCGGCCCGGCGTACGCCTTCATGGAGGTCTGCGGCGGCCACACCCACACGATCTACCGGCACGGCATCGAGCAGCTGCTCCCGGAGACGGTGGAGCTGGTGCACGGGCCCGGCTGCCCCGTCTGCGTCATCCCGATGGGACGGGTCGACGACGCGATCTCCCTGGCCGAGCAGCCGGGGGTGATCTTCACCTCCTTCGGCGACATGATGCGGGTGCCCGGCAGCAGGTCCAGCCTGCTGGAGGCCAAGGCCCGCGGGGCCGACGTGCGGATGGTCTACTCGCCGCTGGACGCGCTCAAGATCGCGCAGGCCAACCCGGACCGGCAGGTGGTGTTCTTCGCCGTCGGGTTCGAGACCACCGCGCCCTCGACCGCCGTAACGCTGATCCGGGCCCGCGACGCCGGCGTCCGGAACTTCAGCGTGTTCTCCAACCACGTCACGATCGTGCCGCCGCTCAAGGCGATCCTGGACTCCCCCGACCTGCGCCTGGACGGCTTCCTCGGCCCCGGCCACGTGAGCACGGTCATCGGCAACCGGCCCTACGACTTCGTCCCGCAGCGCTACGGCAAGCCGATCGTCACCGCCGGCTTCGAGCCGCTGGACATCCTGCAGGCCATCGTGATGCTGCTCGAGCAGATCGCGACCGGCCGCTGCGAGGTGGAGAACCAGTACACCCGGGTGGTGCGCGACGAGGGCAACCCGATCGCGCTGCGCTTCCTGGCCGAGGTGTTCACCCTGCGCCCGCACTTCGAGTGGCGCGGGCTGGGGTTCATCGCGCAGAGCGCACTCGCGCTGCGCGAGGAGTTCGCGGCCTGGGACGCCGAGCGGATCTTCCAGATGCCGGGGATCCGCGTGGCCGACCCGAAGGCTTGCCAGTGCGGCGAGGTGCTCAAGGGCGTGATCAAGCCCTGGGAGTGCAAGGTCTTCGGTACGGCATGCACGCCGGAGACGCCGATCGGCACCTGCATGGTGTCCTCCGAAGGCGCCTGCGCGGCGTACTACACCTTCGGACGGCTGCACAAGACCGCGCCCGGGCTCGCCGCCGCGTCCCGGTGAGCGGTCCATACCCTCCCGGGCCGGACGGCCGCCAGGAGCTGGTCCTGGAGCGGATCGAAGCGTTCCGCCGACGCCGGCCCCGGCTCACCGACGACGTCGTCACGCTGGCCCACGGGGCCGGTGGCAAGGCGTCGGCGGCGCTGATCGACGCCGTGTTCCTCGAGGCCTTCCGCAACGAGGCGCTCGCCTCGCTAGGCGACGGCGCCGTCCTCGAGCTGCCCGGCGGCGACCGGATGGCCCTGTCGACCGACTCCTTCGTCGTCCGGCCGCGCCGCTTCCCGGGCGGCTCGATCGGGCATCTGGCCGTGCACGGAACGGTCAACGACCTGGCCATGTGCGGGGCCCGCCCGCAGTGGCTCTCCGCGGCGTTCGTCATAGAGGAGGGCTTTCCCGTCGCCGAGCTCACGGCGGTCGCGGCGGACATGGCAGAAGCTGCTGCCGCAGCCGGGGTGAGCATCGTCACCGGGGACACCAAGGTGGTCGACAAGGGTGCGGCCGACGGGCTCTACATCACCACCGCGGGCGTCGGGCTGATCCCCGCCGGTCGTCGGCTGGGCCCCGACCTGGTCCGGCCGGGCGACGCCGTACTGGTGAGCGGCACGCTCGGCGACCACGGGATCGCCGTCATGCTGGCCCGTGGAGATCTCGACCTGGAAGCCGACGTCAGCTCCGACACGGCCCCGCTGGGGGAGCTGGTGGAGGTCCTCCTGGGCGCGGCGCCCGACACACGCTGGCTGCGTGACCCGACCCGCGGTGGCCTCGGCACCGTGTGCAACGAGCTGGCCGCCGATGCCGACGTGGCGGTCGTGCTCCAGGAGGCAGCACTGCCGGTGAAACGCGCCGTGGGGGGCGCCTGCGACCTGCTCGGCATCGACCCCCTCTACGTCGCCAACGAAGGCAAGCTCGTCGCCGTTGTCGCTGCAGCCCAGGCCGACGCAGCGCTGGCCGCCCTTCGCGGCCACCCGCTCGGTCGGGACGCCGCCGTGGTCGGGCGGATCGCTGCGGAGCCGCAGCGCATCGTCCTGCTGGAGACCTCGTTCGGTGGCAGCCGGATCGTCGACATGCTCGTCGGCGACCCGCTGCCCCGCATCTGCTGACCGGCATGCGACAGCGCCGGCGGTGGCGGGTGCGCGGCACGGTCCAGGGCGTCGGGTTCCGACCGTTCGTCTACCGCCGGGCGGTGGCGCTCGAGCTGACCGGGTGGGTGGGCAACGACGGCGAAGGCGTCGTCATCGAAGCCGAGGGCGAGGGCGAGTCGCTCGACGCCCTGCACCGCGCACTGCTCGACGACCCCCCTCCGCTGGCGCTGGTCGAGGCAGTCGAGTCGCACCCGCTGGTCGCCACCGGTGGCGCCGGATTCGTCGTGGCGCCGTCCGGCTCCGACGGAGCGACCGACGTCCCGGTCAGCGCCGATGTCGCCCCGTGCACCGCCTGCCTGGCGGAGCTGGCCGATCCCGACGACCGCCGCTACCGGTACCCGTTCGTCAACTGCACCGACTGCGGGCCGCGGTACACGATCGTGCGCGACGTCCCCTACGACCGGCCGGCGACGACGATGGCCGGCTTCCGGATGTGCGAACGCTGCCAACGCGAGTACGACGACCCCGCCGACCGGCGCTTCCACGCTCAGCCGAACGCCTGCCCGACATGCGGTCCGCGGCTGCACTGGACGAGTTCCGACCAGGAGGCGACCGGCTCGGACGCCCTGGCCGTTGCCGTCGACTGCCTGCGTGGTGGCGGGGTCGTGGCCGTGAAGGGCGTCGGCGGCTATCACGTGACCTGCGACGCCGGGAACCGGTCAGCGGTGCTGGCGTTGCGGACGCGCAAGCATCGCGACGCGAAGCCGTTGGCCGTCATGGTGGCCGACGTCACGACCGCGCAGCAGCTGTGCGAGCTGGACGCGGCAGCGCTCCGGGCACTGGTCTCGCCGCGGCGGCCGGTGGTGCTGGCTCCACGGCGGCCGGACGCCGCGGTGGTCGCCGAGGTGGCCCCCGGTCTGGCCGAGCTGGGCGTGATGCTGCCGTCCAGCCCCCTGCACGAGCTGTTGCTCGGCGAGCTGGCCCGCCCGCTGGTGATGAGCAGCGGGAACGTCAGCGACGAGCCGGTTGCCCACGACGACGCGGATGCGCTGCGCATACTGGCCCCCCTCGTCGACGGCATCCTGCGCCACGACCGGCCCATCCAGATCCGAGCCGACGACTCGGTCCTGCGCACTGCCGGCGGAGGCCGGGTACAGATGCTGCGCCGGGCCAGGGGCTGGGTGCCCCAGCCGATCCGCCTGCCGATTGCTGCCCGCCAGCCGGTCCTGGCCGTCGGGGCGCAGCTGAAGAGCACGGTGGCGCTGGGCAGGGGCTCGTCCGTAGTGGTCAGCCACCATCTTGGCGACCTGGAGCACTGGCCGACGTACGCCGCGTTCCTGCAGGCGATCGAGCACCTCACCCGGCTGGCTCACCACCAGCCGGCACTCGTCGCGCACGACCTGCACCCG
>JALYXH010000165.1 GCA_030947185.1 Actinomycetota bacterium
CTGGCCAAGCCGCCGGTGCGCAAGCTGGCGCGTGACCGCGGTGTCGACCTGGCGGCGATCACCGGCACCGGACCGCTCGGCAGCGTCACCAGGGCCGACATCGAGGCGGCGGTGGCTACCGGCGCTGCCCCGAACGGAGCGGGCAGCAGCCCGGCGGCGTTCCGGTCTGCCGGCGGCCAGGACGAGCGTGAGGAGCGGCTGCCCATCAAGGGGGTACGCCGGCACACCGCGGCGGCCATGGTGGCCAGCGCCTTCACCGCTCCGCACGTCACCGAGTGGGTGACGGTCGACGTGACGCCCACGATGGAGCTCGTCGGGCGGCTGCGCGCGCTGCCCGAGTTCGCCGAAGTCCGGGTCGGGCCGCTGCTGCTGGTCGCCAAGGCCCTGCTGCTCGGCGTACGCCGGCATCCGCTTGTCAACTCCAGCTGGGACGAGGCGGCGCAGGAGATCGTCGTCAAGCGCTACGTCAACCTGGGCATCGCGGCCGCCACTCCGCGCGGGCTGGTCGTGCCGAACGTGCGGGACGCCGACGCGATGAGCCTGCCCGAGCTCGCCAGCGCTCTCGAGCAGCTCACGGCGACCGCCAGGGACGGCCGCACGACGCCTGCCGACATGAGCGGGGGCACCATCACGATCACCAACGTCGGGGTGTTCGGTGTCGACGCCGGCACACCGATCTTGAACCCCGGCGAGGCGGCGATCCTGTGCTTCGGCGCGGTGCGCCCGATGCCGTGGGTGCACGAGGGCGTGATCGCGGTCCGCCAGGTCACCCAGCTCGCGCTGTCGTTCGACCATCGGATCATCGACGGACAACTGGGCTCACAGTTCCTGGCCGATGTCGCTGCCGTGCTGGCCGAGCCGGGGCTCGCGCTCGCCTTTGGCTGAGCCTGCCGGCAAACCACCCGCAGGCCGGCCTGAGCGCACCGGCCTCAGCGGTCCTCGCGCAGGACCGGCAGGACCTGCGTCCGGTCCGGGTCGGGCGGCGGCGCGGGCTGACGGGCGACCGCCCGGTCAGGCATCCGCAGGCCGACCCAGTCGTGGTAGACCGGCCCGATCTCCTCTCGCATCTCGTCCCGCCGCCGCCGCCGCCGCCGGCCGGGGAGGGCGAGATGGACACCGAGCGCCAGAAGCAGGATGCCGGCCAAGGTCAAGATCGCACCGACGGTCGGAACGTCGATCACGCGTTCGGAGGGCGGGCGCACGGCCAGCCACAGGATGGCGCCGACGACGCCGAGCAGCAGACCGGGGACAACCACGAGGAACGAGACTACCGGGCCGGCCGGAGCCGGCTTCCGTAACTGCGGTGGGCTCAGCCCTCAGTAGACGTCGCGGTCGCGGACCACGCGCTCTTCGGTCACCGCGCCACCGCGCCGGTTGCCGCCGAAGATGATCAGGGTCGTGATCAGACCGATCGCGCCGCCGACCATCAGGATGATGCCGACGGTCGAGATGCTGACGCCGCTCACGCTCGCGTGCACCGCGAACGTCAGGATGGCGCCGAGGACGAGCAGGAAAACGCTGACGCCGATTCCCATGGGTTCCTCCGTTGGTGAGGCGTGCTTCCGGTGACGCGTGATCGCACCCCACCTTTACCCGTGCCGGCGAGGCCGACACGCCGCCAACCGGGTGACAGTTGCGTGCCGATCCGCGCGATCAAGGAGAAGTGGCGGTTCCGGCTCGGCGTGTCACGACCATTACTCCTTGATCGGCGAGCCCGCAGACCCTGCGGCTAGAAGGCTTCCTCGGCCAGGTCCATCAGGGCGAGGTCTGTCGCCTCGGCAACGGCGCGGCGGGCGGCCAGCTCGGGCAGGACTGTCGCGGTGAAGAAGCGGGCTGCGGCCACCTTTCCCTCGTAGAACGTCACGTCGCCCGGGCGGGCAGGACCGGCGCCCAGCGCACGCACCGCGACCTCGGCCTGACGCAGCAGCAGCCAGCCCAGGACCAGATCGCCGAGGCTGAGCAGCAGTCGGGTGGTGTTGAGCCCGACCTTGTAGATGCTGCGAGGCTCGTCAGCTACCGAGGTCAGATGGCCGACCATCGCGCCGAGAATCGCCTGAGCGTCCTCGAGGGCCCGTCCCAGCAGCGCACGTTCGGTCGCCAGCGCGCCGTTGCCGGCGTCACCCTTGGCGAAGTCCTGGATGTCGCTCATCAGCGCGGTGAGGGCCTGGCCCTTGTCCCGGACGATCTTGCGGAAGAACAGGTCCATGCCCTGGATCGAGGTGGTGCCCTCGTAGACGCTGTCGATCTTGGCGTCGCGGATGTACTGCTCGATCGGGTAGTCCTGGAGGTACCCCGAGCCGCCGAGCACCTGCAGCGAGGTGGACAGCTGCTCGTAGGACTTCTCCGACCCGTAGCCCTTGACCAGCGGCAGCAGGAGGTCGTTCAGCCGGGCGGCCGCGTCGTCGGTCTCGCCGGCCGCCTCGGCCATGGCCACCTTGTCCTGCATGCTGGTGGTGTAGAACACGAGCGCCCGCAGGCCCTCCGCGTAGGCCTTCTGCAGGATGAGCATCCGTCGTACGTCGGGGTGTGTAGTGATCGCGACCCGGGGCGCTGCCTTGTCGGTCATCCGGCTGAGGTCGGGGCCCTGGAGCCGCGTCTTGGCGTAGTCCAGGGCGTTCAGGTAGCCGGTCGACAGGGTGGCCATCGCCTTCGTGCCCACGAACATCCGGGCGTTCTCGATCACCTTGAACATCTGGGCGATGCCGTCGTGGACGTCGCCGACGAGCGTCCCGACCGCCGGCTGCTTCTCGCCCAGCGTCAGCTCGCAGGTCGCCGAGACCTTCAGCCCCATCTTGTGCTCGACGCCGGTCACGTAGACGCCGTTGCGCTCGCCCAGCTCGCCGGTCGCCAGGTCGACGTGGAACTTCGGTACGGCGAACAGCGACAGTCCCTTGGTTCCCGGGCCGGCACCCTCCGGCCGCGCGAGCACCAGATGGACGATGTTGGCCGGCCAGTCCCAGTCGCCGCTGGTGATGAAGCGCTTGACGCCCTCGATGTGCCAGGTCCCGTCCGGCTGCTGGATGGCCCTCGCCCGGCCGGCCCCGACGTCCGAGCCGGCATCGGGCTCGGTCAGCACCATGGTGGCGCCCCAGAACCCGGCGATCGCGAGCTCGGCTAGCCGCTTCTGGTCCGGCGTACCGAGGTCGTGCAGGATCGACATGAAGCTGGGCCCGCAGGCGTACATGAACAGCGCCGGGTTGGCGCCGAGCACGAACTCCGAGCAGGCCCAGGTCAGCGACGGGCTGGCGCCGTAGCCCCCGAGGTGGGTCGGCAGGTCGAGGCGGTACCAGTCGCCGTCGAACCAGGCCGAGAGGCTGCGCTTGAGCAGCTCGGGCAGCGTCACCGCACCGGTGGCCGGGTCGAAGGTGGGCGGGTTGCGGTCGCCGTCGACGAAGGAGTCGGCCAGCGCCGTGCTGGCGAGGCGCTCCACCTCGGCGAGCACGCCGCGCGCGGTCTCGAGGTCCATCTCGGCGAACGGGCCGGTGCCCAGTGTCTGGTCGGCACCGAAGACCTCGAAGAGGTTGAACTCGGTGTCCCGCAGGTTGCTCCTGTAGTGACCCATGACTGACGATCTCCGTTCGCCCGTTACTGACCGGTAACAAGACCTACGTTACCCATCGGTAACCGAGGTATGCAACTACAGCAAGCACGAGTCGGGAGATGCCTCGGGAGATGCCCGGAGATGTCGCGGTGGTGCTGAGAGCGGGTGACGGGAATCGAACCCGCGTTGCAAGCTTGGGAAGCTCGTGTTCTGCCGCTGAACTACACCCGCAGCGCCCTGGTCGAGCGGTCCGAGGCTACCAGCCGGGTAGGGTCCGCCCGTGCTGCTGTCCGACCGTGACCTGCGCGCCGAGATCGAGGCCGGCCGCGTCGTTCTCGACCCGTACGACGAGGGCCTCGTGCAGCCCTCGAGCATCGACCTGCGCCTGGACCGCTACTTCCGGGTGTTCCAGAACCACCGTTACACCCACATCGACCCGTCGGTGCAGCAAGACGAGCTGACCGAGCTGGTCGAGGCGGTCGGTGACGAGCCGTTCGTCCTGCACCCCGGCGAGTTCGTGCTCGGCTCCACGCTCGAGGTGATGACCCTTCCGGACGACCTGGCCGGCCGGCTGGAGGGCAAGTCCAGCCTCGGCCGGCTGGGGCTGCTGACCCACTCCACCGCCGGGTTCATCGACCCCGGCTTCACCGGCCACGTGACCCTGGAGCTGTCCAACGTCGCGAACCTGCCGATCACGCTGTGGCCCGGCATGAAGATCGGCCAGCTGTGCCTGTTCCGGCTCAGCTCGCCGGCCCAGCATCCCTACGGCTCGGCCGTGTACGGCTCGCGCTACCAGGGCCAGCGGGGGCCGACGCCGTCCCGGTCCTGGCAGAACTTCACCCGTACGCCGACGGGGTAGCCGGCGGCACCGGAGCCGGCGCCGGGTCGAGCTCAGCGCCGGGCGCGCCCGACGGCCAGCAGGTGGCTGCTGACACCGACCAGGGACGGCTCCCGCTCGACTCGGCGCAGGCCGTCGAGCAGCACCCGCCGCCGCCGCTCGTCGGCGAGCTGGGCGTCCAGGTCGGGAAGCAGCCAGGCGGCGCCCTCCACGCCCAGCACTCCCTCCAGCACGAACCCGGACTCGCGCATCTCGGCAGCCAGGATGTCGGGGTGGTGGAAGTAGGCGGTGGTGAACCACCCTGGCTCCCGCTCGGGGTTGCGGTGCTGGCCCTCGGTGAGCGTCCGCTCGACGATGGTGCCGAAACGGCCGTCGCTGAGCCAGCCGTGGGCGAGCCCGTCGTGCAGCGAGGCGAACTGCGAGATCCCGGCAGCGACGAGCACCCCGCCGGGGCGAAGCACCCGGCGTGCCTCGGCCAGGGCGGCCATCCGCTCGGACCGTTCGGTCAGGTGGTAGAGCGGCCCGAGCAGCAGCACCAGGTCCACGGCGTTGTCCTCGAAGTGCAGGTGCCGCGCGTCGCCCAACTCGACGGTGAACATCCCTGCCTGCAACTCGGCGGCTGCTTTCGCGGCCTGCTCGACGTGCAGTGGGATCGGGTCGACGAGGTGGACGTCGTACCCGAGGCCGGCCAGCCAGCCCGCATAGATCCCGGGACCGCCGCCGACGTCGAGCGCCCGCCCGGGTGCCGGTGGCGCGTACTTCTCGATCGTCTCCTGGGTCCGCAGGAGCTCGAGCCGGCCCGGCCCACTGAGCAGCCGCTTGTGCTCGTTGCCCTCGTCGTAGTGGGTGCGGATCTCCCAGTCGACGTACGGCGGCTCGCTGGTCATGTGAGTCGACTGTATGCCACTGCTCCGGAAGGCGACGACCGCTTCCGGGAAGCCAACGGCGTCCTAGGACGCGCCGGACGCCCCGTCCTCGCCGGACGCCCCGTCCTCGCCGGCCGCAGCGGGCGGCGGGTCCGCGACGGCCGGACCCGCGCTGGGGCCGGCGGTGGTCGGGCCGGTCCCGGTGCTGGCCTCCAGCGGGCTGTCGGTGCTCGCCTCGCCGGGAGCGCCGACAGTGGCCGGGACCTTGCGCAGCCCGATCGAGTCCGACAGGAGCTGGGCGATGTCGATGACCTTGACGTTGCCGCCCTTGCCTTCGGAGCGGCGCTGGTTGACCGCGTCGTCGAGCATGATCAGGCAGTAGGGACAGGAGGTGGCGATCACGTCGGCGCCGGTGCCGAGAGCCTCGTCGGTGCGCTCGACGTTGATCCGCTTGCCGGTGCGCTCCTCCATCCACATCCGCGCGCCGCCCGCGCCGCAGCAGAAGCCGCGGTTGCGGCAGCGCTTCATCTCGACCTGCTCGACCCCTGGTACGGCGTCGATGACGGCCCGCGGCTCGTCGTAGACCTTGTTGTGCCGGCCGAGGTAGCAGGGGTCGTGGTAGGTGACCTTCGCGTCGAGCCGGTCATGCGGCTCGAGCCGGCCCGACTCGACCAGGTGGCCGAGCAGCTGGGAGTGGTGGATGACCTCGTAGTTGCCCCCCAGGGCCGGGTACTCGCGGCCCAGGGTGTTGAAGCAGTGCGGGCACGAGGCGATGACCTTCTTCACGCCGGCGCCGTCGAGGACCTCGATGTTGGCCTTGGCCTGCTCCTGGAAGAGGTACTCGTTGCCGAGGCGGCGAGCCGGGTCGCCGCTGCAAGACTCGCGCGGCCCGAGGATGGCGAAGGTGACCCCGGCGTGCCGGAGCAGCCGCGCCACCGCCTGGGTGGACTTGCGGGCCCGGTCGTCGAGCGAGCCGGCACAGCCGACCCAGTAGAGGTACTCGACGTCGGCCGGGATGGAGTCGGTGACCACCGGCACGTCGAAGCCCAGGTCGACCGTCCACTCCATCCGGGCCTGCGCGCCGAGTCCCCAAGGGTTGCCCTGGTTCTCGATGTTGCGCAGCATGCCGCCCGCCTCGCTGGGGAACTGCGACTCCATCAGCACCTGGTAGCGGCGCATGTCCACGATCGTGTCGATGTGCTCGATGTCGACCGGGCACTCCTCGACACACGCCCCGCAGGTGGTGCAGGCCCACAGCGCCTCGGGGGAGATCACGTCCGGCACCAGCGAGCGGGTCAGGTCGTCGGTCTCGCTGGCGCTGGTGTCGCCGTCCTGGGTGGCCTTCCTGCCCGCCGGCACCAGCCGGTCGGAGCTGGCGAACATGTGGTCCCGCAGGTTCGTGATGATCAGCTTGGGGTTGAGCTCCTTGCCGGTGTTCCACGCCGGGCACTTGTCCTGACAGCGGCCGCACTCGGTGCAGGTGATCAGGTCGAGCATCTGCTTGCGGGACAGCTGCTGGATCTCACCGACGCCGAGGACGGCGTCCTCGTCCTCCATCAGCGCTTCGAGGTCGGGCGTGGTGAACAACGGCCCGAGCCCGTTGGGTTGGCGGGACAGCGCGACGTTGATCGGGGCCGTGAAGATGTGCAGGTGCTTGGAGTACATGACCAGCACCAGGAACGCCATCACGACGGCGATCTGGGCCAGGATGCCGATGGTCTCCAGCGCGTCGGCGGCGCCTGCCGGGATCAGGTAGCTGGTCGAGCGTGAGGCGAAGGCCCACCAGGACCGCCCGAACGGGAAGTTGCCGGTCTTGACCTGCGCGCCCCGGTAGAGCAGCAGCGTCAGGATGACCAGCAGGATCATCCCCAGGATGTAGAACGCCTGGTCGGTGTGTGAGCCGTAGAACCTCGAGCGCCGCTCCATGCGGGTGGGCGCGTTCTTGATCCTGATGACGGTGAACATGGCCAGGGAGACGAGCACCGCGACGGCGAAGAAGTCCTCCAGGAAGCCCAGCCAGACCATCCGGCCGATCAGCGGGATGTGGAAGTCGCGCTGGAACAGCGCGCCGTAGGCCTCGAGGATCGTGGCGCCGAGAACCAGGAACGCCCAGAACGTGAAGAAGTGCGCGATGCCGGAGACGGGCCGCTTGAGCAGCTTGCGCTGTGCAAAGACGTCCCGCAGCTCGGCCTTGATCCGGGCCGGCGGGTCGTCCAGCCGCCCGGGTGCGGGCTGCCCCGACCAGATGAGCCTGGTGAGCCAGCGCGCGCGGACGGCGGCGGCGCCGAGGGCGACGACGGTGATCAGGAGACCGAGCACGAGCCGAAGCACCACGAGAAACTCCGTTGTCGCGAACGAGACCGTCCCGGCACGGATGTCCGGGCGGGCACAGCCTAGGACGCGGTAGGTACGGCGGCAGGTCAGCCGTCAGTGAGCCGGCAACCCCGCCTGCCGGAGCGGCGCCGTCGATACGAAGGTCCTTGGCAAGGAAGTTGCGCCAGATCGGCTCAAGTCGAGTTGACAGACCTCGGAGCGAGACGCAGCATGAGTTGGCGCCACTCATGGCGAGCTCGAGCGGCGATCTGTTCTTGCGACAACCCAACTTGCGGAGGACTTCCATGGCACGAGCGGTCGGCATCGACCTCGGCACCACCAACTCGGTAGTCAGCGTCCTGGAGGGCGGCGAGCCCTCCGTCATCGCCAACGCCGAAGGCAGCCGCACCACCCCCAGCGTCGTGGCGTTCGCCAAGAACGGGGAGGTCCTGGTCGGTGAGGTGGCCAAGCGGCAGGCGGTCACCAACGTCGACCGCACGATTCGTTCCGTGAAGCGGCACATGGGCACCAGCTGGAACATCGACCTCGACGGCAAGAAGTACACGCCTCAGCAGATCAGCGCCTTCATCCTGCAGAAGCTCAAGCGGGACGCCGAGGCCTATCTGGGTGAGCCGGTGACCGACGCCGTGATCACGGTGCCGGCGTACTTCGACGACGCCCAGCGCCAGGCCACCACCGAGGCCGGCACCATCGCCGGCCTCAACGTCCTGCGGATCGTCAACGAGCCGACCGCCGCGGCGCTCGCCTACGGCCTCGACAAGGGGCAGGACCAGACGATCCTGGTGTTCGACCTCGGCGGTGGCACCTTCGACGTCAGCCTGCTCGAGCTCGGTGAGGGCGTGGTCGAGGTCAAGTCGACCAGCGGCGACACCCACCTGGGCGGCGACGACTGGGACCAGCGGGTCGTCGACCACCTGGTGAAGACCTTCTCCAACGGTCACGGCATCGACCTGTCCAAGGACAAGATGGCCATGCAGCGGCTGCGCGAGGCGGCCGAGAAGGCCAAGATCGAGCTGTCCGGCCAGCAGGCGACCACGATCAACCTGCCCTACATCACCGCCGGCGAGGGCGGCCCGCTCCATCTCGACGAGACGGTCTCGCGGGCCGAGTTCCAGCGGATGACCGCCGACCTGCTCGACCGCTGCAAGGGCCCGTTCCACCAGGCGATCAAGGACGCCGGCATCGCCGTCGGCGACATCAACCATGTCGTTCTTGTCGGCGGCTCGACCCGGATGCCGGCGGTCGCCGACCTGGTGCGCGAGCTGACCGGCGGCCAGGAGCCCAACAAGGGTGTGAACCCGGACGAGGTAGTGGCCGTCGGTGCCAGCCTGCAGGCGGGTGTCCTCAAGGGCGAGGTCAAGGACGTCCTGCTCCTCGACGTGACACCGCTGTCCCTCGGCATCGAGACCAAGGGCGGCATCATGACCAAGCTCATCGAGCGCAACACCACGATCCCGACCAAGCGCTCCGAGGTGTTCACCACCGCGGACGACAGCCAGCCCAGCGTGCAGATCCAGGTCTACCAGGGCGAGCGGGAGATGGCGGCGTACAACAAGAAGCTCGGCATGTTCGAGCTCACCGGGCTGCCGCCGGCACCGCGTGGGGTGCCGCAGATCGAGGTCACCTTCGACATCGACGCCAACGGCATCGTGCACGTCGGCGCCAAGGACCTCGGCACCGGCAAGCAGCAGTCGATGACGATCACCGGCGGCAGCGCGCTGCCCAAGGACGACATCGCCCGGATGATGCGCGAGGCCGAGGAGTTCGCCGACGAGGACCGCCGCCGCAAGGAGGAGGTCGAGACCCGCAACCAGGGTGAGGCGCTGCAGTACCAGACCGAGAAGTTCCTGGCGGAGAACGGTGAGAAGGTGCCGGCCGAGACGAAGTCCGAGGTCGAGGAGGCGCTCAACGAGCTGCGCGCCAGCCTGGCCGGCACCGACGTGGCAGCGATCCGGGCGGCACAGGACAAGCTCGGTGCGGCGAGCCAGAAGATGGGCAGCGCGATCTACGCCAACAGCTCGGCGGAGGCGGCGGGCGGCGGCCCGGCCGGACCGGGCGCGGGTGCCGGGGAG
>JALYXH010000170.1 GCA_030947185.1 Actinomycetota bacterium
GCGAGCCCGGCCGCGAGGATGCCGAGACGATCGAGTCCGGCACCCGCGCTGCTGCCCTGGGCGGGTTCACCGCCGTGCACGCGATGGCCAACACCGACCCGGTCGCGGACACGGCAGGCGTCGTGGAACAGGTCTGGCGGCTGGGTCGCGAGGCGGGGCACTGTGACGTACAGCCCGTCGGCGCGGTGACGACCGGGCTGGCAGGGGAGCGGCTCGCCGAGCTGGGGGCGATGGCCGACTCGGCGGCGCGGGTGCGGATGTTCTCCGACGACGGGCGCTGCGTGTCCGACGCGGTGCTGATGCGGCGGGCGCTGGAGTACGTCAAGGCGTTCCACGGTGTGATCGCCCAGCACGCGCAGGAGCCCCGGCTGACCGAGGGCGCGCAGATGAACGAAGGCCTGCTCTCCGGGCGCCTCGGCCTGGTCGGCTGGCCGGCCGTCGCCGAGGAGGCCGTGATCGCCCGCGACTGCCTGCTGGCCGGCCACGTCGCCTCGCGGCTGCATATATGCCATGTCTCGACGGCGGGGTCGGTGGAGATCCTGCGCTGGGCCAAGGCCAAGGGCTGGGCGGTGACGGCGGAGGTGACCCCGCACCACCTGTTGCTCACCGATGACCTGGCCACCAGCTACGACCCGGTCTACAAGGTCAACCCGCCCCTTCGCACCGCGGAGGACGTGGAGGCCCTGCGCGACGGGCTGGCCGACGGGACCATCGACGCGGTCGCCACCGACCACGCCCCGCACGCGCTGGAGGACAAAGAGACGGAGTGGGGCGCCGCCGCGTTCGGCATGCTCGGTCTCGAGACGGCGTTGTCGGTGGTGCAGGCGGCGATGGTCGAGACCGGCCGCCTGGACTGGGCAGGTGTCGCCGACCGCATGTCGGCCGGGCCGGCCCGGATCGGCGGCCTGGACCGGCACGGCCGCGCACTGGCCCCCGGGGAGCCGGGCAACGTCGTCCTGCTCGACCCGGCAGCTCGCCGGACCGTCGACCCGGCGGCGCTGGCCAGCCGCAGCCGCAACACGCCGTACGCCGGACGGCAGCTGCCCGGTCGGGTCGTCGCGACGTTCCTGCGCGGCCGGCCCACCGTCCTGGAAGGGAAGTCGGCATGAGCGCGCTGCGCCGCCGCCGGGCGAGCCGGCAGGAGACGCTCGCACCCCTGCCGGCTCCGCCGGAGACACCCGGTGAGGCGCTGCTGCGGCCCCTGCGCGGCACCTACGTCGGCACCTCCACCGCAGGTGACTGGCTCGACCGTGTGCAGGCGCCGGGACTGTCCGAGCGCGGGCCCGGCCGGCTGCTGCTCACCGAGGACGGCGTCACGGTGGAGCGTGAGCACCGGCGGCCGCTGTTCCTGCCCGGCGCCTCGATCGAGGCGGTGCGGACCGAGCGCGCGCACGCGGGCACGGTGATCGGTGAACGGGAGCTGCTGGTCATCACCTGGGAGCTGGGCGGCCGGGTGCTCGACACCGGCTTCCGGGCCGAGGACGAGGGGCGGCACCGGGCCTGGGCCGACGAGCTGCGCGTGCTGCTCGACGACAGTCCGGTCGTCACCGTGCAGCCCGGCCGTCCGCACGAAGCCGCCCGGGTCGACCCGCTGACCGCTCCGCTGGAGCAGCCGGGCCGGCTCCCGGCGCCGAGATCGGCTGCCCTGGTGGGCCGGGCGGTCCGGCCGGCGGTGCTCGCCCTCGAGGACGGCCGCGTCTTCCGGGGCGAGGCGTACGGCGCGCACGGTGAGACGGTCGGCGAGGCGGTCTTCAACACCGGCATGACCGGCTATCAGGAGACGCTGACCGACCCGTCCTACCACCGGCAGGTGGTGGTGATGACGGCGCCGCACGTCGGCAACACGGGCGTCAACGCCGACGACCCCGAGTCCGGCCGGATCTGGGTGGCCGGCTACGTCGTCCGCGACCCGGCACGGGTGGCGAGCAGCTGGCGCTCCGAGGGCGGCCTGGAGGCCGCGCTGCGCAGGGCCGGCGTGGTCGGTATCGCCGGTGTCGACACCCGGGCGCTCACGCGGCACCTGCGGGAACGCGGGGCCATGCGGGTCGGGATCAGCAGTGTGGACACCGACCCGGCGGCGCTGCTCGAACGGGTCAGGGACAGCCCCGGGATGGCCGGGGCCGACCTGGCCCGCGAGGTGTCCACGATGCACCCTTACGTCGTTCCAGCGGTCGGTCCGGCCCGCTTCCGGGTGGCCGCCCTCGACCTCGGCATCAAGCGCTCGACGCCGGCCGGGCTGGCCGCTGCCGGCTGTGAGACCTACGTCCTGCCGGCGACCAGCACCGCCGCCGACCTGCTCGCGACCGAGCCCGACGGCGTGTTCTTCAGCAACGGTCCCGGCGACCCGGCCACGGCCACCTACGCGGTCGAGGCGATGCGAGGGGTGCTGGGCAAGGTGCCGGTCTTCGGCATCTGCTTCGGCAACCAGGTGCTGGGGCGGGCGCTGGGCTTCGACACCTACAAGCTCAAGTACGGTCACCGCGGGGTCAACCAGCCGGTCCGCGACCGGGCCACCGGCCGGGTGGCGGTGACCAGTCACAACCACGGCTTCGCGGTCGCCGCCGACCCCGCCAAGCCGACCGAGACGGCGTACGGCCGGGTGGAGGTGAGCCACATCGACCTCAACGACGGGGTGGTCGAAGGGCTCCGCTGCCTCGACGTGCCGGCCTTCTCGGTCCAGTACCACCCTGAAGCGGCCCCCGGGCCGCACGACGCGGCCGGGCTGTTCCCGGCCTTCGCCGAGCTGATGCGAGCCGGGCTGCCGGCATGGGGGACCCGATGACCGACCCGTCCCGGCTGGAGGCCGCGGAGGCGGGACTGGCCAGGGAGCAGGCCGAGCAGGCGAGCACCGGGACCAGCGACGATCACGTGGTCGCTGCCGACGCGCTGGCACACCCGGTCGACCCGAACGCCGGGGTCGTGGTGGCCGACCCCCCGACCGGCCGGGCCCTGGCCGGGGCTGCCGCGATCGCGCTGCTGACGCTGACCGCCGTGGTGCTGGTCGCCCTCGCCATCGCGAGAGGCCGGTAGATGCCGCGCCGCACCGACCTGTCCCACGTCCTGGTGGTGGGCTCCGGACCGATCGTGATCGGGCAGGCCGCCGAGTTCGACTACTCCGGCACCCAGGCCTGCCGGGTGCTGCGCGCCGAGGGGCTGCGCGTCTCGCTCGTCAACAGCAACCCGGCGACGATCATGACCGACCCGGAGTTCGCCGACGCGACCTACGTCGAGCCGATCACGGTCGAGGTGGTGACCCAGATCATCGCCCGGGAACGGCCGGACGCCCTGCTCGCGACGCTCGGCGGCCAGACCGCTCTCAACATCGCGATCGCGCTGCACGAGGCAGGCGTCCTCGAGCAGTACGGCGTGGAGCTGATCGGTGCCGACATCGACGCGATCCGCCGCGGCGAGGACCGGCAGAAGTTCAAGGAGATCGTCGCCAGCATCGGTGCGGAGAGCGCCCGCAGCGCGATCTGCCACTCGCTCGACGACGCCCTCGCCGCGGTGGGCGACCTCGGCTACCCGGTCGTGGTCCGCCCGTCGTTCACCATGGGCGGCGGTGGATCCGGGATCGCCTATGACGAGGCCGACCTGCGCCGGATCGCCGGGGCCGGCCTGCAGGCCAGCCCGACCACCGAGGTGCTGCTCGAGGAGTCGGTGCTGGGCTGGAAGGAGTACGAGCTCGAGCTGATGCGCGACACCGCAGACAACGTCGTCGTCATCTGCTCGATCGAGAACCTCGACCCGATGGGCGTGCACACCGGCGACTCGGTGACGGTGGCGCCGACGATGACCCTGACCGACCGGGAGTACCAGCACATGCGCGACGTCGCGATCGACGTCATCCGCGCTGTCGGGGTCGACACCGGCGGGTCCAACATCCAGTTCGCCGTGCAGCCGGAGACCGGCCGGCTCGTCGTCATCGAGATGAACCCGCGGGTGTCGCGGTCCAGTGCGCTGGCCAGCAAGGCCACCGGCTTCCCGATCGCCAAGATCGCGGCAAAGCTCGCGATCGGCTACACCCTCGACGAGATCGCCAACGACATCACCCGGGAGACGCCGGCCAGCTTCGAGCCGAGCCTGGACTACGTCGTGGTGAAAGTGCCTCGGTTCGCCTTCGAGAAGTTCCCCGGCGCCGACGAGACGCTGACGACCACGATGAAGTCGGTCGGGGAGGCGATGGCGATCGGCCGCTCGTTCCCCGAGGCCCTGCAGAAAGCGCTGCGCTCACTGGAGCAGGAGCCGGCCGGGTTCTTCCTCGAGCCCGAGACGGAGTCCTCGCCCGACGCCCTGCTGGCGCGCGCGCGGGTGCCGCATGCCGGCCGCGTGCACACCGTGCAGCGCGCGCTGGCACTCGGCGCGACCGTCGAGCAGGTCTTCGAGGCGACAGCGATCGACCCGTGGTTCCTCGACCAGCTGGTCTTCCTCAACGAGGTGGCTGCCGAGGTCGCGGCGGCACCTGACCTGCCGGAACCCCTGCTGCGCAAGGCGAAGCGGGCCGGCTTCTCCGACCTGCAGCTGGCCGCACTGACCGGCAGCACCGAGCTGCAGGTCCGCGAGCACCGGTGGGCCCGCGACGTCCGACCGGTGTTCAAGACCGTCGACACCTGCGCCGCCGAGTTCGCCGCGACCACGCCCTACCACTACTCGGCGTACGACGAGGAGACCGAGGTGGCGCGGCAGCCGGACCGGCCCAAGGTGCTGATCCTCGGTAGCGGGCCCAACCGGATCGGGCAGGGGATCGAGTTCGACTACGCCTGCGTGCACGCCAGCTTCGCCCTGTCGGCGGCCGGCTACGAGACGGTGATGGTCAACTGCAACCCGGAGACGGTCTCCACGGACTACGACACCTCCGACCGGCTCTACTTCGAGCCGCTGACCATCGAGGACGTGCTCGAGGTCGTGCACGCCGAGCGGTGCTCCGGCGAGGTGGCCGGGGTGATCGTCCAGCTCGGCGGCCAGACCCCGCTCAAGCTGGCCCAGGCGCTCAAGGACGCCGGCGTCCCGATCGTCGGCACCTCGCCGGCGGCGATCCACCTGGCCGAGGAGCGCGGTGCGTTCGGGCAGGTGCTGGCGCGGGCCGGCCTGCCGGCCCCCAAGCACGGCGTCGCGACGTCGTACGACCAGGCCAAGGCGATCGCCGACACGGTCGGCTACCCGGTGCTGGTCCGCCCGTCCTACGTCCTCGGCGGCCGGGGAATGGAGATCGTCTACGACGACGACATGCTGGTCTCCTACATCGCGAGGGCGACGGCTGTCAGCCCGGAGCACCCGGTGCTCGTCGACCGGTTCCTGGAGGACGCCGTCGAGATCGACGTCGACGCGCTGTTCGACGGCGAGGAGCTGTTCCTCGGCGGGGTGATGGAGCACATCGAGGAGGCCGGCATCCACTCCGGCGACTCGGCCAGCGTGCTGCCACCGATCACACTTGGCCGCAGCGAGATGGCCCGCATCCGCGCCTCCACTGAGGCCATCGCGCGCGGCGTCGGCGTCCTCGGGCTGCTCAACGTGCAGTACGCCCAGAAGGAGGACGTCCTCTACGTGCTGGAGGCCAACCCGCGGGCGTCGCGCACGGTCCCGTTCGTGTCCAAGGCGACAGCCGTGCCATTGGCGAAGGCGGCCGCCCGGATCATGCTGGGCGCCACCATCGGGGAGCTGCGGTCGGAGGGGCTCCTGCCGGACGGCGACGGCTCGGACCTTCCGATCGACTCGCACATCGCCGTCAAGGAGGCCGTCCTGCCGTTCCACCGCTTCGCCGGCGTCGACACCGTGCTCGGACCGGAGATGAAGTCCACCGGCGAGGTGATGGGCATCGACGCCGCCTTCGGCACCGCGTTCGCGAAGAGCCAGTCCGCGGCGTACGGCGACCTGCCCACCAAGGGCCGGGTCTTCGTCAGCGTGGCCAACCGAGACAAGCGGGCGATGGTCTTCCCGGTCAAGCGGCTCGCCGACCTGGGCTTCGAGGTGCTGGCCACCGACGGCACCGCCGACGTACTGCGGCGCAACGGCGTCACCGCCACGGTCGTGCGCAAGCACTCTGACGGCACCGGTCCGGCCGGCGAGCCGACCGTCGTGGAGATGATCCTGGCGGGCGAGGTCGACCTGGTCGTCAACACCCCGTTCGGCGTCGGGCCGCGGGTGGACGGCTACGAGATCCGCACCGCTGCGGTGGCCCGGGGCGTGCCGTGCATCACCACGGTGCAGGGGGCGGCTGCCTGCGTGCAGGGCATCGAGGCGCTGGTGCGCGGTGACGTCGGAGTGCGGTCGCTGCAGGACTACCACAGCGCGCTGCTCGCCAGCCGGGTCGGGCGATCCTGATGCCGGTGCAGGTCCGCCACGGCGAGGTTCTCAACGTCCGCAGGGTGGGGGCCTACCACGCGATGACCGTGGTGGCCCCGGGCATCGCCGAGGGGGCCAGACCCGGTCAGTTCGTCGCCGTCGCGGTCGGCGGTCCCGAGTCGTCCATGCTGCTCCGCAGGGCGTTCTCGATCTACACGGTGAAGGCCCGCGGCGTCTACGGCGGGACCGTCGAGTTCGTCTTCTCCGTGACCGGCAGGGGCACCGAGTGGCTGGCCGGCCGGCACGCCCACGACCAGGTGGACATCGTCGGCCCGCTCGGGCGGCCGTTCCGGCTGCCGACCCGGCCGGTCACCGCCACCCTGGTCGGCGGCGGCTACGGCGCCGCCCCGCTGTTCGCCCTCGCCGAGGCGCTGCGAGCGCGCGGCTGCCGGGTCGACGTCGTGATGGGCGCGGCCTCGGAGGATCGGCTGTTCGGCGCGCTGGACGCCAAGCGAATGGCGTCGACCGTCGTATTCACCACCGACGACGGCTCCTACGGCGTGCAGGGCCGGGTCTCCGACGTCCTGCCCGACATGGTCGAGCGGACCAGGTCGGACGTGGTCTACGCCTGCGGGCCGATGGGGATGCTCGCCGCGGTCAGCGCGATCGCGTCCGAGCGCGGCATCCCCAGCCAGGTGCTGGTGGAGGAGTCGATGGCCTGCGGCATCGGGGTCTGCATGACCTGCGTGCTGCCGGTGGTCGGCGACGACGGGATCACCCGGATGGCGCGCTCCTGCGTGGAGGGGCCGGTCTTCCTCGGCGACCGGGTGCGCTGGGACGAGCTCGGCACGGTGCCGAGCGACACGCTCGGGGCGCCGCCGGTCGCCGCCGCGGCGGCGACGTGAGCGCGCCGCACGGCAACGTCGTGTCGGCCAGCACCCTGGGCGCCGACTCGATGACGCTCACCTCGCGTTCGCTCGACCTGACGGTGCCCGACGTCGACATGACGACCGCGCTGGCAGGAGTCGGCTTCCCCAACCCGGTCTTCACGGCGTCCGGCTGCGCCGCGGCCGGACAGGAGCTGGCCCAGTTCCTCGACGTGGCGGCTCTGGGCGCCGTGGTGACCAAGTCGATCATGCTCGCCCCGCGGTCCGGCCGGGCCACGCCGCGGATGGCGGAGACGCCCAGCGGGATGCTCAACTCGATAGGCCTCCAAGGGCCCGGCATCGACTCCTTCCTCGACTTCGACCTGCCCTGGCTCGCCGAGCACGGCGCGCGAGCCGTCGTCTCGATCGCCGGCAGCAGCGTGGAGGAGTTCGCGAAGCTGGCCACCCGGCTGCGGGCCCGGCCCGGCATCGCCATGGTCGAGGTCAACATCTCCTGCCCCAACGTCGAGGACCGCGGCCAGGTGTTCGCCTGCGATCCCGCCGCCGCGGCCGCCGTCGTCTCCGCCGTACGCCGGGCCAGCGCCCCCGGCGTGCCGGTGTTCGCCAAGCTCTCGCCCGACGTCACCGACATCGTGGCGGTCGCCCGCGCCTGTGTGGAGGCGGGCGCGCACGGCCTGTCCATGATCAACACGCTGCTGGGCATGACGATCGACACGACGACGCTGCGCCCCGTCCTGGCCGGCGTCACCGGCGGGCTGTCCGGCCCGGCGATCCGCCCGGTGGCGGTGCGCTGCGTGTTCCAGGTGCACGCCGCCCTGCCCGACGTACCGATCATCGGCATGGGCGGGATCCGCAGCGGGCTGGACGCGCTCGAGCTGGTCCTTGCCGGCGCCTCCGCGGTCTCGGTAGGGACCGTCGTCTTCGGCGACCCGGCAGCGCCGGTGCGCATCCTGCGCGAGCTGCAGCGAGCGCTCGGTGAGCGCGGCATCGAACGCTTCGCCGACGCGGTGGGGCTGGCACACCGCCCGCCGGTGCTGCGTGTCCCGGAGTCGCCCGAACCGGTGGGCGCCGAGGAGGAGGAGCCGGCGCCGAGGCCGGCGGTCAGCTTCGAGGACGGCGGATGAGCGGATGAGCGGTGCGCACGACAGGGCACCGATCGCGGTGGCCCTCGACGCTCCCGACGTCGAGACAGCGGCCCGCTGGGCCCAGGCGGTCACCCCATACGTCGCGGTGGTCAAGGTCGGCCTCGAGCTGTTCTGCCGGCACGGGCCGGAGGTCGTCGAGGTGGTCCGCGGCGGGACCCGCGTCGAGCTGTTCCTGGACCTCAAGCTGCACGACATCCCGGCCACCGTGGCCGGCGCCGCCCGCTCGGTGGCGCGGCTCCGGCCGCGCTACCTGACCGTGCACGCCAGCGGGGGCGCGGCGATGGTGGCGGCAGCCGTCGACGCGGCACCGGACGTCACTATTGCGGCAGTGACCGTCCTGACCTCGCTGGGTGACATGGACCTCGACGCGGTAGGGCTGGCCGGACCGCCCGCCGACGCCGTCCGGAGGCTGGCGCTGCTCGCGGTCGGTGCGGGCGCCCGCGCGCTCGTCTGCTCGCCGCACGAGGTCGCCCTGGTCCGCTCCGAGGTCGGCCCGGGCATCACCCTGATCACGCCCGGTGTCCGGCCTGCAGGCGCGGCCGCCCAGGACCAGGCCAGGGTGGCCACGCCCCAGCAGGCCCTCGACGACGGCTCGGATCTGCTGGTGATCGGCCGGCCGATCACCGGGGCGGCCGACCCCGGAGCGGCCGCGGCGTCGATTGCGGCAACGCTCCGGCCGGGACAGGCGTTGCCGGGGGCGGCCCTGACTCGCTAGGTTCGCGACTCTCCTGTTCCTGCTCCAGCCGGCCCGACCGGCCTCCGATCCCGCTCGACTCCGCTGTCTGGCCCAGTCCGATCTTCGAGGTGACCGCGTGCCCTTGCCGCCACTCACGACCGAGCAGCGTTCCGCAGCGCTGGCCAAGGCGGCTGAGGCACGCCGGGCCCGGGCCGAGCTCAAGGCCAAGCTCAAGCACTCCGGTGTGTCGCTGCGCGAGCTGCTCGACCTCGCCGCGACCGAGGAGGTGGTCGGGAAGATGAAGGTCTCCGCCGTCCTCGAGGCGATGCCCGGTGTCGGCAAGGTGCGCGCGCAGCGGATCATGGAGAAGCTCGAGATCTCGCCGACCCGGCGGGTGCGCGGCCTGGGCGCCAAGCAGCGCAGCGCGCTGGAGCGGGAGTTCTCGGCCGGGGCCGGCGCCTGATCGACGCCCACAGCCGGCTCACCGTCCTGTCCGGGCCGTCGGGGGTGGGCAAGGGCAGCGTGGTGGCGGCGATCCGCCGCAACCACCGACAGATCTGGCTGTCCGTCTCGGTCACCACCAGAGCACCGCGGCCGGGGGAGTCCGACGGCGTCGAGTACCACTTCGTCGACCGGAGTGAGTTCGACCGGATGGTCGCCGGGGGCGAGCTGCTGGAGCACGCGACGTACGCCGGGCACTCCTACGGCACGCCGCGCCAGCCCTTGGAGGAGCGGCTGGCGGCCGGCGTACCGGCCCTGCTCGAGATCGAGCTGCAGGGCGCGCGACAGGTGCGGAGGTCGATGCCGGGGGCGTTCCTGGTCTTCCTGGCGCCGCCGAGCTGGGACGAGCTCGAACGGCGCCTGCGCCGGCGCGGCACCGAGGACGCGGACGCGCTGGCGCGACGGCTCGCGACCGCCAAGATCGAGCTGGCCGCCGAGGCGGAGTTCGACGCCGTGGTCGTCAACGACGAGGTCGAGGCGGCGGCGGCCCGGCTGGTAGTCTGCATGGGTATCTGAACTCTGACGCTCAGCAGCTGGGAGATCTCCCGCGTGGCCGGTACCGCTGCACATCCTGAAGGCATCACCAACCCCCCGATCGACGAGCTGCTCGAGGCGACCGACTCCAAGTACAGCCTGGTGATCTACGCCGCCAAGCGCGCGCGGCAGATCAACGCCTACTACTCCCAGCTCGGCGAGGGGCTGCTGGAGTACGTCGGCCCGCTGGTCGAGACCAGCGTCCAGGAGAAGCCGCTGTCGATCGCCCTGCGGGAGATCAACGCCGGGCTGCTCACGCACGAGCAGCTCGAGGTCTAGGCAGCCCGCACCCGTGACCGTCGGCGACGGGACCGCCGGCGGGAGTGCCGGTCCGGCCCGGCAGGTGGTGCTCGGCGTCGCCGGCGGAATCGCGGCCTACAAGGCGGTCGAGCTGCTCCGGCTGCTGACCGAGTCCGGGCACCAGGTCCGGGTCGTCCCCACCGAGAGCGCGCTGCGCTTCGTCGGCGCGCCGACCTGGGCGGCGCTGTCCGGGCAGCCGGTCTCTCCCGACGTGTGGGACGACGTCTCCTCGGTGCCGCACGTCCGCATCGGGCAGGCCGCCGACCTCGTGCTCGTCGCACCGGCCACCGCCGACCTGCTCGCGCGGACCGCGGCCGGCCGCGCCGACGACCTGCTCGCGGCCACGCTGCTGACGGCGCGCTGTCCCGTCGTGTTCGTGCCGGCCATGCACACCGAGATGTGGGAGCACCCGGCCACCCAGGCCAACGTGGCCACGCTGCGGGCGCGCGGGGCACTCGTCGTCGAGCCGGCGGTGGGCCGGCTGACCGGGGCCGACTCGGGCAAGGGCAGGCTCCCGGAGCCGAGCGAGATCGCGCTGCTGGCCGAGCTGGTCCTGCGAGGTACCGGCGGAGCTGCCGGCGCCGGCCCGCACTGGCCCGACCTGGCCGGCCGGCACGTCGTCGTCAGCGCTGGCGGGACCCGCGAGCACCTGGACCCGGTGCGCTTCCTCGGCAACCGGTCCTCCGGCCGGCAGGGCGTCGCACTGGCCCGGACCGCGCTGGCCCGGGGGGCGGAGGTCACCCTCGTCGCTGCCAACCTGGCGGTCCCGGAGCCGGCCGGGGTCAAGGTCATACGGGTGGTCTCGGCCGAGGACCTGCGAGCGGCCGTGCTGGCGGCCGGGGCGGACGCGGACGCCGTCGTGATGGCGGCGGCCGTGGCCGACTTCCGCCCGGTCGAGCGTCAGCTCAGCAAGATCAAGAAGTCGGACGACGACCCGGCGCCGCTGGCCCTGGAGCGCACCGCGGACGTGCTCGCCGAGATCTCCGGCCTGCGGCGGCGACCCGGCCAGGTTGTCGTCGGGTTCGCGGCCGAGACCGGCGACGCGGCCGGCGACGTACTCGCCCACGGGCGGGCCAAGCTCGCCCGCAAGGGCTGTGACCTGCTCGTCGTCAACGAGGTCGGCGACCACCTCGGGTTCGAGACGGCAGACAACGCTGGCGTGGTGCTCGGCGCCGACGGCAGCCAGACCGTGGTCCCGCGCGGCCCCAAGGAGGCCCTGGCCGCGGTGGTATGGGACCTGGTAGCCGCGCGCCTACCGGCCGCCGCTCGCAGCTAGACTGCGCTTCGATCCGGCGCCGACCTGTTCCTCGCGGCGCGCCGTACCCGCACCCGAACCCGTTGGAGCCCCGTGAGCCGGCGCCTGTTCACCTCCGAGTCCGTCACCGAAGGACACCCGGACAAGATCGCCGACGCGATCAGCGACTCGATCCTCGACGCGCTGCTCAAGGACGACCCGCGCAGCCGGGTCGCGGTCGAGACGATGATCACGACCGGCCAGGTGCACGTCGCCGGCGAGGTGACCACCGACGCCTACGCGGACATCCCCAGCATCGTCCGCGAGAAGATCCTCGACATCGGCTACGACTCGTCGAAGAAGGGGTTCGACGGCGCCTCGTGCGGCGTCTCGGTCTCCATCGGCTCCCAGTCACCCGACATCGCCCAGGGCGTCGACACGGCGTACGAGGCCCGGGTGGAGGGCGACCAGGACGAGCTCGACCAGCAGGGCGCCGGCGACCAGGGACTGATGTTCGGCTACGCCTGTGACGAGACCCCCGAGCTGATGCCGTTGCCGATCGCGCTGGCGCACCGGCTGGCCCGGCGGCTCGCCGCCGTCCGCAAGGACGGCACCGTGCCCTACCTGCGTCCCGACGGCAAGACCCAGGTCACCATCGAGTACGCCGCCGGCCGCCCGGTCCGCCTCGACACCGTCGTCGTCTCCTCCCAGCACGCGGCCGACATCGACATCGACACGCTGCTCTCACCCGACGTGGCCGACCACGTGATCGCCCCGGAGGTGGCCGGTCTCGAACTGGAGACCGACGGCTACACGCTGCTGGTCAACCCGACCGGCCGGTTCGAGATCGGCGGCCCGATGGGGGACGCCGGCCTGACCGGACGCAAGATCATCGTCGACACCTACGGCGGGATGGCCCGCCACGGCGGCGGAGCGTTCTCGGGCAAAGACCCGTCCAAGGTCGACCGGTCGGGTGCCTATGCGATGCGCTGGGTGGCTAAGAACGTGGTCGCCGCCGGACTGGCCAGCCGATGCGAGATCCAGGTGGCCTACGCGATCGGCAAGGCGATGCCGGTGGGGCTGTTCGTCGAGACCTTCGGCACCGAGACGGTGTCGGTCGAGGCGATCGAGCGGGCGATCGACACCGTCTTCGACCTGCGACCGGCCGCGATCATCCGCGACCTGGACCTGCTCCGGCCGATCTACGCCCAGACCTCGGCGTACGGCCACTTCGGGCGGCCCGAGCTGGACTTCACCTGGGAGGCGACCGACCGGGCCGCCGCCCTGCGCTCAGCCGCCGGCGGCTGAGCGGGCTCAGGCCGTCGCGCTGCCCCAAGCCGTCGCAGGGCGGGTGTAGACCGGGCTCGTGACCGAC
>JALYXH010000211.1 GCA_030947185.1 Actinomycetota bacterium
GTCTAGCGGCGGTCCGGGCCAGCCGGCGCGAAACGGGCGGACGGCCCGTGGCGGGCAGCCCGCTCCCGGCGGACCGGCCCGCCCGCCGGGCGCGAACCCAGAGGCTCCCGGATCCGACGATGCCGTTGAGTCGCAGGACGGCGCCCCGGTCCGGCCGGCAGCCGGGCTGAGGCTGACCCCCGACCCGTCGAAGAGCCGACGGTGGGTCCCAACCGTGGCCGGGCTGCTCTGCTCGCTGATCGGCATCCTCAACCTGATCAGTGGCATCACGCCGGCGGATCGCCCACGCGTGCGGGCGCTGACGCAGGTGCTCCCCGGCACCGTCTCGCACACGGCGGCGGCCGCAACGGTCGTGGCGGGCGTCCTCCTCCTGCTGCTGGCCCGTGCGCTGCGCCGTCGCAAGCGGCGGGCCTGGCGGGCGGTCGTCGCCCTGCTGACGCTCAGCGTCGCGCTCCACGTCGTGAAGGGCCTCGACGTCGAGGAGGCGGTCATCGCCGCCCTGCTCCTGGGACCGCTGCTGTACTACCGCAGGGAGTTCGGCGCCAAGGGCGATCCGCGCACCCGCTACCGGGCCATCTGGATCTTCGCGCTGCTCCTGGGAACGAGCGTGCTGCTCGGCTTCGCGCTCATCGAGATCAGGGAACGACGGATCGTCGGGCCGCACCCCTTCGGTGCGGTCCTGCGCCACATCCTGCTCGGCCTCGTCGGCGTCGAGGGCCCGCTGCGCTTTCGCAGCGACCGGACCACTGACCTGGTCGGACAGGTACTCGGCGGCCTGGGTCTGGTGACGGCGCTCACCACCGTCTACCTGATTCTGCGACCGCCCTCACCGCGCGCCATGCTGCTGGCATCGGAGGAGGAGCGGATCCGCGCGCTGCTCGCCAAGCAGGGCTTCCGGGACTCGCTCGGCTACTTCGCCCTGCGCCGGGACAAGAGCGTGGTCTGGTCGCCGTCCGGCAAGGCGGTCATCGCCTACCGCGTCGTATCCGGGGTGATGCTGGCCAGCGGAGACCCGATCGGTGACCCCGAGGCGTGGCCCGGGGCCGTCGCCCGCTTCCTCGACATCGCCGCCGACCACGCCTGGGTCCCGGCCGTCATGGGGTGCAGCGAGGCCGCCGGCACGGCGTACGCGCGAGCCGGCCTGTCCGCCCTGGAGATCGGGGACGAGGCCATCGTGCCCATCGAGGACTTCAGCCTCGAGGGTCGCGCGATGCGCAACGTGCGGCAGGCGGTGGCCCGGGTCGAGCGGGCCGGCTACTCCACCCAGGTACGCCGCATCCGCGACATCCCACCCGAGGAGCAGACGCTGCTGCGCAGCCAGGCGGCGGCCTGGCGAGGAGCCGAGACCGAGCGCGGTTTCTCGATGGCGCTCGGTCGCTTCGGCGACCCGGCCGACGGGGACTGCGTGTCGGTGACGGCGACACAGGAGACCGACGACGGGCCGGTGCTGCGGGCCTTCCTGCACTTCGTCCCGTGGGGCCCCGACGGCCTCTCGCTGGACCTGATGCGACGGGACAAGGCGGCCGACAACGGGCTCAACGAGTACCTCATCGTCAGCGCGCTGCGTGCCGCACCCGACCTGGGCGTCGTCCGCCTGTCGCTGAACTTCGCGGTCTTCCGCTCGGCGCTGGAGCGTGGCGAGCGGCTCGGCGCGGGCCCGGTCCTGCGGGCCTGGCGGGGGCTGCTGCTGTTCGCCTCGCGCTGGTTCCAGATCGAGACCCTCTACCGGTTCAACGCGAAGTTCCGGCCGGTCTGGGAACCCCGCTTCGTCTGCTACCCGGCCGCCCGCGACCTGCCGCGGATCGCCATCGCCGCCCTGGAGGCGGAGGCCTTCATCGTCTTCCCGAGGCCTTCGCTGGCGCGGATCGGCCGGCTGGCCCTGGGGCGCGCTGGCTAGGCTGCCCTGGTGGTCGAGGTAGTGGTGCGGCAACCCCCGGACGGCCCGACAGCCAGGACCGCCCGCGCCCAGCCGGTGCTGCAGGGGCTGCCCGATCTGGGCCGGGCCTACGTGATGGGCGTCCTCAACGTCACGCCCGACTCGTTCTCCGACGGTGGCCGGTACGCCGGGCGCGATGCCGCCGTCCGCCGCGGCGAGGAGCTGTTCGCCGCCGGCGCCGACATCGTCGATGTCGGTGGCGAGTCGACCAGGCCGGGTGCGGCGCGGGTCGACGCCGACGAGGAGGCGGCGCGCGTGCTGCCGGTAGTCACGGCGCTCGCGTCCTGCGGACTCATCAGCATCGACACGACGAGGGCGGTCGTCGCGCAGGCCGCGGTGCGAGCCGGCGCCCGCCTGGTCAACGACGTCAGCGGCGGCCTGGCCGACCCGGCGATGACCGCGACGGTCGCGGCAGCACAGGTGGTCTACGTCGTCATGCACACCCGCGGTCCGAGCCGCGACATGCAGGACCGGGCGGTCTACGACGATGTGGTCGCCGACGTCGTGGCCGAGCTCACCGACCGGGTGAGCCGCGCTCTTGCTGCAGGCGTCGACGAACAAGCGATCGTCGTCGACCCGGGCCTCGGCTTCGCCAAGACCGCGGCACACAACTGGAGTCTGCTCGCCCGGCTGAGCGAGCTGTTCGCGCTGGGCCGTCCGGTGCTGGTCGGGCCCTCGCGCAAGTCCTTCCTCGGCACCCTGCTCGGTGCGCCGGGTGCGCCACGGCCTGTCGACCGTCGCGACGACGCGACGGCCGCACTGAGCGCGCTGAGCGCCGCTGCCGGTGCGTGGGGCGTGCGCGTGCACGAGGTCGCCGCGAGTGCGGATGCGGTGCGGGTAGTGGCCGCTGTGGCCGGCGCGCGATGAGCTGCGGATGAGCGGCCCTGCCTCGACCGGTGTCGACGGGGCGGAGCAGGCGGGCGCCGAGACCGCCAACGCGGAGTTCTACGCGGCGTTCGAGGCCGCCGACCTCGACCGGATGGCAGCGGTCTGGGCCGAGGACCCGGTGACCTGCGTCCACCCGGGATGGGCCGCCCTGCGCGGGCGCAACCACGTCCTGCGGTCCTGGGCCGTGATCATGGCCAACACCAGCTACATCCAGTTCTTCCTGACCGATGTGGAGACGACCGTTGAGGGCGACATCGCCGTCCTCACCTGCACCGAGAACATCCTCACCGGCGGGGAGGACGGTCAGGGGTCGCTGGAGTCGGCCCGCGTGATGGCGACGAACGTGTTCCGCCGGCGTGGCGAGGACTGGCGGCTGTTCGTCCATCACGGGTCGCCCGTGATCGCGCCCCGCACGAGCGCCGCCGACGGGGCGCCGGGATGAGCAGCGACCGGATCACCCTGCGCGGGCTGCGCGCCTTCGGGTTCCACGGCGTGCTGGCGGAGGAGCGGCGCGACGGGCAGGTCTTCGTCGTCGACGTCGTCCTGGTGCTCGACACCGCACCCGCCGGCCGCAGCGACAGGCTGGCCGACACCGTCGACTACGCCGCCCTGGCCGCCGCCGTACGGGCGCTCGTGGAGGGGGAACCGGTAGACCTGATCGAGCGGCTGGCCGAACGCATCGCGGCCGCCGCCCTCGCCGACGAGCGGGTGGCGCAGGTCGAGGTCACCGTGCACAAGCCGGCCGCGCCCGTCCCGGCTGTCGTCGACGATGTCTCGGTGAGCATCACGCGGGCTCGGCAGTGACTGCGCCACCCGGCCAGTCCACTGCTGTGGTCGGACTCGGTGCCAACCTGGGTGACCGGGCCGGCTGCCTGCAGCGCGGCCTGGACCTGCTCGCCGCGAAGACTGACGTGACCGTCCGCGCGGTGTCACGTGTCTATGAAACCGATCCCGTCGGCGGTCCCGAGCAGCCGGCGTTTCTCAACGCGGTCTGCCTGCTGGAGACGACCCTGCCACCGCTCGAGCTGCTGGGAGTGCTGCACGACGTGGAACAGGCCTGCGGGCGGGTGCGCGACGTGCACTGGGGCCCCCGCACCCTGGACCTGGACGTGATCAGCGTGGGTGCGCTGGTCTGCTCCGGGCCGAGCCTGACCCTGCCGCATCCACTGGCCCACGAGCGGGCCTTCGTCCTGGTCCCGTGGCTCGACCTCGACCCGGCGGCCGAGCTGCCCGGCCGCGGCGCGGTGGCCGAGCTCTCCGCGGCCACGGCGACCGCCGGCGTACGCCGGTGTGCTGACGTGCGGCTGGAGCTGCCGGTTGGCGGGAGGCCCGCGTGAGGCCGACCAGGCCCGCGGTGCTGGTCCTGGTGGCCGTCGTGCTCGCCGTTGTCGGCTACCTCGTCGTCCGGTCGGCCTACCGCGACCTCCCCCCGTTGCCCCGCTACGCGCCCGCCAGCCTGCTGGTGGCCGCCCTCGGGGAGGCGGTCACGGCCTCGTCGGTACGCGCCCGGCTGGCCGGGCGGAGCCGGACCAAGCCGATCGACCCGCTGGTGGTGGCCCGGATGGCGGCGCTGGCCAAGGCCAGCTCGCTGGTCGGCGCTGCCGCGTTCGGTCTCTACGGCGCGGTGTTCGCCTACACCCTCGGCGAGCGTGACCGGGTCGCGGCGGCCGGCGCCGACGCAGTGGTCTCGGCGTTCGGCACTGTCGGGGGGCTGGTGCTGGTCGTTGCCGCCCTCCGCCTCGAGCGTGCCTGCCGGCACCGGGACCGGCCGCCCCCGTCCGCCGAGAGCGGCGGGTAGCCGTGGGACATAGGCTGCGGCGATGAGCGGCGAGCAGGCAGCGGGCGTCGACGAGCTCGACGCGCTGCCGACCGAGGACCTGCGCCAGCAGGCCTTCCGGGCAGCCGAGCACAACCACGACGTGCGCTGGTTCTGGGACCTGGTCCGCCACCTGCCGAGGACGGTCGACGCCGCCAGCGAGGACGGCAGCGCCGGGGGGATCACCGGCTCGATCGTCGAGGTGATCGGCCTGTTCCGGAACCTGGCCGGTAAGGGCTACGGCGAGTCCGAGCCGCTGCTGCGCGCTGCCTTCATCGACTACCTGCGGGCGCACCCCGGCGACGGGGCACCGGCCGGCGACTGACGGGCTCGACGGCTAGACGGGGACCTCCTCGACCTCGCCGTCGCCCACCGAGCGACGCAGCGCCGCGTGCAGGGACGACGGGGTGAGCACCCCGAGATAGCGGTTGCCGTCTAGCACCGCGATCCAGCCGGCATCCTGCTGGAGCATCATCGAGAAGGCCTGCTTGAGCGTGGCGCCGGCCGGCACCCAGGCCTCCATCCGGCGGGCTCGGTCGGCCACCGTGCCGTCCCCGTCGCCCCGCTGGGCCGGCAGCCAGCCGTGCAGCGTCCCGTCGGAGTCGAGGACGACGGCCCAGCGGGCGTTGGCGGACTGCATGCTGCGACGCGCCTCGGCCAGCGTGTCGTTGACGAAAACCACCGGCGGCTTGTCCAGCTCGGCGACCTCTATCGGGGTCACGCCGAGCCGCTTCAGACCTCGGTCGGCCCCGACGAAGTCGGCCACGAACGGCGAGGCGGGGCTGCCGAGGATGGTGGCCGGGTCGGCGTACTGCTCGAGGTGGCCGCCCTGGCGCAGCACGGCGATCCGGTCGCCGAGCCGGATGGCCTCCTCGATGTCGTGGGTGACGAAGACGATGGTCTTGCGCACCTCGGCCTGCAGCCGCAGGAACTCGGCCTGCAGCCGGTCGCGGGCAATCGGGTCGACGGCTCCGAAGGGCTCATCCATGAGCAGCACCGGCGGGTCGGCCGCGAGCGCCCTGGCCACGCCTACCCGCTGGCGCTGGCCACCGGAGAGCTGGTGGGGGTAGCGGTCCCCGTACTGGGCCGGGTCGAGGCCGACCAGCTCGAGCAGCTCGCCGGCCCGCGCGTGCGCCCGCTTCTTGTCCCATCCGAGCAGGCTCGGGACCGTCGCGACGTTGGTAATGATCGTCTGGTGGGGGAACAGTCCGACCTGCTGGATGACGTAGCCGATGCCGCGGCGCAGCGTCACGGCGTCGACCGACATCACGTCGCGGCCGTCGACGACGATGCGGCCGCCGCTCGGCTCGATCAGCCGGTTGACCATCTTCATGGTGGTGGTCTTGCCGCAGCCGGACGGACCCACCAGGACGGCCAACTCGCCGGCTGCGATGTCCAGGCTCAGGTCATCGACTGCCAGGCTGGACCCGTAGGCCTTCGTGACGTGCTCGAGCCGGATCATCGGCTCAGCAGTAGCGTTCACGGGTGCCCTCTCTGGTGCTGGCTGGCGGCAACGGCCCGGACTCCCTCATTTGGTGGAGCTGGGTCGGGTCTCATCATGGCGAGATTCTGACCCGGCTGGGCGAGCACCTCCAGCTCGCGGCGATAGCGCTGTTCTTCGGGCTCGTGGTGTCGGCGCCGCTGGCTCTGCTGGCCCGCCGGTACCCGCGGACCCAGTCGCCCATCCTCGGGATCACCGGCGGTCTCTACACGATCCCCTCGTTGGCGCTGTTCTTCCTGCTCGGCCCGCTCACCGGCTTCACCACCCGGCTGACCGCAGAGGTGGCTCTGGTCAGCTACACCCTGCTCATCCTGATCCGCAACATCGTCGCCGGCCTCGACAGCGTCCCCGACGAGGTCCGGGAGGCTGCCCGGGGGATGGGATACTCGCCGGTGCGGCTGCTGTTGCGGGTCGAGCTTCCGCTCGCGCTGCCGGGCATCATCGCCGGCGTCCGGATTGCCACCGTGTCGACGATCGGCCTGGTGACCATCGCCGCCATCATCGGCCAGGGCGGCCTCGGGCAGCTCATCCTGACCGGCTTGAGTCGCTCCTTCCACACGCCAGTGGTCGTGGGTTCCGTCCTGTCCATTGCCCTGGCCGTGCTCGCCGACCTGCTGCTGCTCGCCGTGCAGCGGGCGAGCACCCCCTGGGTCCGCGGCGGGACCAACGGATGATCTTCGGGCAGGTCGCCGACTGGTTCCTCGACGGCAGCCACTGGCGCGGCGCCGACGGCGTCCCCACGCGGCTGCTCGAGCACCTCACACTCTCGGTCGAGGCGATAGTCATAGCCTGCCTGCTCGCCCTCCCGCTGGCACTCGTCCTGGGCCATCTGGGTCGCGGCGGGTTCCTGGCGGTCAACGTGTCCAACATCGGCCGGGCACTTCCGTCGTTCGCGATCCTGGTCCTCGCGGCCCAGCTGCCGGCGATCGGGATCGGCAACGTCGCGGCGCTGATCGCGCTGGTCGCGCTGGCCGTGCCACCGCTGGTGACCAACACCTACGTTGGCGTCCGTGCCGTGGACCCGGACATCAAGGAGGCAGCCCGCGGGATGGGGCTGTCCGGGTCGCAGGTGCTGCGCCGTGTGGAGCTGCCGCTCGCGATGCCGCTGGTGCTGGCCGGACTGCGGACGTCGGCCGTTCAGGTCATCGCAACGGCGACCCTGGCGGCCTACGTGTCCGCCGGCGGTCTCGGGCGCTACATCGTCGACGGCTTCGCCCAGGCCGACACTCCCAAGATCTACGCCGGGGCCCTGCTCGTCGCCCTGCTGGCGCTTGTGGTGGAGCTCGGTCTCGGCCTGTTGCAGCGCCGGCTCTCGCCTGTGGCGCGCGAGGGCGGCGTACCGGCAGCGGTCCGAGCCGGTCCGGGCACCGACGTGACGACGGTGGAAGCGAGGCCCGTTGGCTCCCGACGGTGATTGCCGGTATGACGGGCGCCGGTGGCGGCCGTAGCCACTGCTGGCGGTGACGGCCGTTATGACATCGTCATTTGCCTTTCTCCCCCCACCTCGGGTGGGATGGGTGCTGCGGGAGGCCTCCCGCCAGACACGCGCCCGTCCTGACCAGACGCGGGCGGGACACAGAAGGCGGACTCAGCCCATGCGTTCACACAAGTTGCTCCTGTCCGCCGGACTGACGGCCATCGCGCTGGCAGCCGTTGCCTGCGGCGGAGGCTCCAAGACCTCGGCCACGTCCAGCCCGAGTGCGAGCGCCGGCAAGGCCAAGGGCGCGATCATCGTGACCTCGGCCAACTTCGCCGAGAACGAGATCATCGCCAACATGTACGCCGATGTCCTGGAGAAGGCCGGCTACCAGGTCACCCGCAAGCTGAAGCTCGGCTCGCGAGAGGTCTACCTGAAGGCTCTCGGCGCGGGTGAGGTCGACCTGGTGCCGGACTACGTCGGCACCCTGACCCAGGTGCTCAACGCCGACGTCAACGGCAAGGACGCCAACACAGCCAAGCCGCTGGCCTCCGGTGACCTGCAGCAGACACTGACCAACCTCAAGCCTCTGCTGGACGCCAAGAACCTGGTCGCGCTCAAGCCGTCCGAGGCTGCCGACCAGAACTCCTATGCCGTCACAAAGGCGACCGCGGACAAGTCGGGGCTCAGCAAGCTCTCCGACCTGTCCAAGGTGAACAACCAGCTCGTCTTCGGCGGACCGCCGGAGTGCCAGACCAGGCCGCAGTGCATCCAGGGCCTGCAGCGGGTCTACGGAGTGACGTTCAAGTCCTTCAAGACCCTCGACGCGGGTGGCCCGCTGACGATCAACGCGCTCACCGGCGGCGACATCCAGATCGGTCTGGTCTTCTCCTCGGACGGCGCGGTGGCTGCCAAGAACCTGGTCGTGCTCAAGGACGACAAGGGCCTGACGCCGGTCGACAACGTGCTCGCGGTCATTCGCAAGGACAAGCTGACCCCCGACCTGCAGAAGCTCATCGAGGCCGTGGACGCCAAGCTGACCACCGCGGACCTGTCCGATTTGAACAAGAAGGTCGGCGTCGACAAGGCTGACCCGGCTGAGGTCGCCAAGACCTACCTCAAGGACAAGGGCCTGCTCTAAGTCTCTGTGCTGTACCACCCGTCCACGGGCAGGCTCTCCCCGGCGGCTACGGCGACTGGCAGCACGTTGCCCGGCGGCGCGAGCGGGCAGGCCCAGGCCGGGTCGTACGCGCACGACGGGTGGTAGGCGAAGTTGAGGTCGACCACGAGGGTTCCGCGGCCCGTGGCCGGGTCGACATCACCACCGAGATCGGCACCCTTGACCGTGTCGAGCAGGTACCGGCCGCCGCCGTACGACGTGCGCCCGGCGCTCGCGTCCTTGACCGGGACGAAGACGCCGCCGCCGTAGGAGCCGAGGGACCAGACGTCGAGGTCGCCGAGCGGCAGTCGCAGCCGGCCGATGCGGTCGAACGGCACGATGCCGTCGGTGCCAGTCGGGACCTCGAGATGCGCGGGCTCGACGTCGGGGTCAAGCTCCGCCTCCCACCGCAGGCTCGCGTCGTACGCCGGGAAGGGCAGGCCGGCGAACTCGCCACGCCGGGCCGGCGGCAGCGGCGAGTCCGGATGGTCACGGAACAGCTCGTCGCGGCCGGTGCGCCAGTCCTCCCAGGCCGCGACCGGGTCGGCGGCCGAGCGGACGGCGGCGTAGAGCGCCCCCACCTGGCGCCGCCATTCCAGCAGCGTGAGCGAGGTCGTCACCTCGGGGCCAGTGGTGCTGTGCAGTGGGTCATGGCTCGGCCGCTCCGGAGTCGTGCCTGCAGGCTGGAAGACGCGGGTGGGCGTCATGACCGTACCGAGGCCTGGCGTGCCTCCCGGGATTACCCCGGCCGGCGGCTTAGCCTGCCGGCATGGCACGCGGACGACACCGATCGGTCCAGCGGCGATCCCCGGACTGGCCCCGGCTCGCGCAGGTCCTGATCATCCTCACCCTGTGCGTGACCGCCGGCCTGCTGGCCACCGCGGCCCGCGACGATCGGCTGCTGCGGGCGGCCACCGTCCCGGCGCTGGCCGCCGTCGCGGTCGCGGCTCTGCGCGGGGAACGGTCGGCGTCGGCGCCGCCTCGGCACGCCTCGCATGGCGGCGACGCGGCTCGGGCCGCGGATGCTGCACCCGCTCACGGGCCGCCCGACGACGGTGTACGACTGGAGCTGGCCGGACTGCGTACGGCGGTAGCCGAGCTGGCTGCCCGGCTCGAGACGGCCGCCCCGGAGCGCCCTCCGGTGCCGGCGGTGCTGGCGACACCGAGCAGCGCCCTGCTGCTGCCGCTGGTCCGGGCGGCGCTGCTCGAGACCGCCCTGTCCAACCACGGCAACGGCAACGGCAACGGCCAGCACAACGTCGAGAGCAACGGCAGCCATCGGGTGCTGACGCTGCCGGAGCGTGCCGAGGCGGCGTCTCCGGCCTGACCCGGCCGTCGAGGCCTACTTGTCGATGTCACCCACGACGAAGAACATCGACCCCAGGATCGCCACCAGGTCGGGCAGGAGGCAGCCGGGCAGCAGGTGCGGCAAGGCCGAGATGTTGTTGTACGACGCCGTCCGCAGCTTGAGCCGCCACGGGGTGCGTTCCCCCCGCGAGACCAGGTAGTAGCCGTTGAGGCCCAGCGGGTTCTCGGTCCAGGCGTAGGTGGCACCCTCCGGGGCCTTGACGGTCTTGGGCAGCCGGACGTTGACCGGGCCACTCGGCAGCCGGTCCAGGCAGGCGTCCGCCAGGTCCAGGGAGGCGTAGACCTGGTCGAGCAGGCACTCGAACCGGGCGAGGCAGTCGCCTTCCGTCCTGGTGATCACCGGTACGTCCAGCTCGCCGTACGCCAGGTAGGGCTCGTCGCGGCGCAGGTCCATGTCGACGCCCGAGGCCCGGGCCACCGGGCCCGACACGCCGTAGGCCAGCACCGCCTCGCGAGAGAGCACTCCGACGCCCCGGGTGCGCGCGACAAAGATCTCGTTGTGCCGGATGAGGGTGTCGAGGTCGGCCATCCGACGGCGGACGGTGGCCACCGCTTCGCGTACCCGCCCGGCCCAGCCGGCCGGCACCTCCTCCTTGAGGCCGCCGACCCGGTTGAACATGAAGTGCATCCGGCCGCCGGAGACCTCCTCCATCACCGCCTGGATGGCCTCGCGCTCCCTGAACGCGTAGAAGATCGGGGTGATGGCCCCGATCTCGATCGGGTAGCTCCCCAGGAACATCAGGTGGTTGAGCACCCGGTTGAGCTCGGCGAGCAGGGTGCGCAGCCAGACCGCCCTGGTCGGCACCTCGAGCCCCAGCATCCGCTCGACGGCCAGCACCACGCCGAGCTCGTTGGCGAACGCGGAGAGCCAGTCGTGCCGGTTGGCGAGCACGATGATCTGGCGGTAGTCGCGGACCTCGAACAGCTTCTCCGCCCCGCGGTGCATGTACCCGACGATCGGGTCGGCGCGCACGATCCGCTCCCCGTCCATCGTCAGGGCGAGCCGGAGCACACCGTGCGTCGACGGGTGCTGCGGCCCGATGTTGAGCACCATCTCCGCGGTGGCGAGCTCGTTGCCGCTCGCACCGCCGACGTCGCCGGCACCCGCTCCGACGCCCACGTCCAGCCGCGTCGTGCTTCCTCGCTGTTCGGGGCCGGGACTCACCGTTGCATGCTGCCACGGGCCGGCCGCCGCGCATCGACTGCTGGGCCCATACTTCGCACCGACGTCGCCGCGTCCGTCGAAGGTGGCCAAGCCATGGACGAGTCTCGCTCCGCCGGTCGCATGGCCGTCTGCTTCGCGTCGGTGGCGTTCGCGCTCGAGGTGACGGCCAGCGTCATGTACGGGGCGGCGGCCGGGGTGTCCGACGGGCCCAGCGTCGAGCCGTCACTGCTGCTCGCCGCAGGCACCCACGGTGCCTCGCTGATCCGTTGGGGCAGCCTGATCGACATGGCCGGCTACCTGTGCATGGCACCTGTCGTGCTCTACCTCCGCAACCGCTACCGGACGCAGCGACACGCAGACCTGTTCGCCTTCGCCGGGCTGGCGCTGGTCGTGGTGGGGGCGATCGGCGCGGTCTCGATGGCGACCGCGGCGCCACCGCTGATGCGTGAGTTCGCCACGGCGGACGCGGCCCACCGGCAGCTCCTCCTGCCTGTCTTCGCCACGTTGTACCGGGCGGTCGTGGTGGGTATGTGGCAGACGCTGGAGACCATCCCGGCAGCTGTCTGGCTGCTCGGGACCGCGTCCGCGGCGAGGCGACAGGGGCCGCGGTCGGTCTTCGTCATCCTGCTCGTGCTCGGCAGCATCAACGCCGTCCTTGCGCTCTACCGCCTGGTGACGCCGAACTAGGAGCCGGCCAGCGGCGCCGGGACGGTCGTGCCGACCGGCTGCAGGAGCCAGGTGAACCCGCCCAGTCCGCTCCGGTCGGTCAGCTCGGCCGCCTCCCCGGCCCGGCCCAGCGCGAGCAGGTACGCCGGAGGGTCGGCCGATGCCAGCTCGCGGGCCGGGCGCTGGGCGCCGACCCCCAGCG
>JALYXH010000219.1 GCA_030947185.1 Actinomycetota bacterium
GGTCGGCTGGGCGGTGCCGGAGTCGTCGGCTCAGCCGTCGGCTCCGTGGTGCCCGCCGGAGCCGCTGACGCCGGAGCGGCCGGACGACGACCCGCCGCCGGTGCTGCCCGTGTGACTGCCGGAGGCCTCGGGCGCCTCGGTGTGGCTCGGCTCGCTGGTACGCGGCCGGTCGGTGCGGGCCGGCTCGTTGTGAGCGGGCTCGTTGCGGCTCGGCTCCGTGTGCGAGCCGCCACTGCGCGAGCCGCTGGAGGCGGCGGGCGCGTCGGTGGACCGGCCACGCTGCGGGACGCTCTGGCCGGAGCCGGCGCCGCCCGACTTGGCGACGTCCGTGGACCCGCCGTGGCTCTTCTCGGTCTCGACCTTCTCGGTCTCGACCTTCTCGGTCTCGACCTTCTCGGTCTCGGCCTTCTCGGTCTCGACCTTCTCGGTCTCGGCCTTCTCGGTCTCGGCCTTCTCGGTCTCGGCCTTCTCGGTGCCGCGGACCCGGACCTTCTCCGCCTGCTCAGCCTTCTCGGTCTCGACCTCAGCGGCTTCGACCGGCTCGGTCCCGACCTTCTCGGCTTCGGTCTTGGCGGTCTCGATCTTGGCTGTCCTGGCTGAGCCTGCACCGGCGCTCTTGATGCCGACGGCCTTGGCCGCAGACTTGTCCGCCTCAGCCTTGTCACTCGTCTTGCCGGCGACCGGGCGGCTGTTGCGGACCGCGTGCGCCGCTGCCCGGACGGCGTCTGCGTGCGAGGCCTTGTCGACACCCGCGTGCTCGGCGTGCGCCTCGGCGGCCACGGAGCTGTCGGCGGAGCGTGAGCTGGCGACCTTGGACACGGCGAAGGCGCTGCCGCCGAGGCCGGCCGACACGGTCAGGGCGGCGAGGGCGCCGACGGTGGTGAAGCGCTTGACGATCATGAGGGGCTCCTGAGGTCGAATCCTGCTGACCTCCTAGTTGTCGGCCCTTGCACCACCCCGTACCAATAGGTCGATGGTCCTAGGACCATCGAGCGACCACCAGTGCCCGACCGCCGCGATCAAGGAGAAGTGGCGACGACACGCCGAGTGGGAGCAGCCAGTTCTCCTTGATCGCGGTCAGTTCTCTTCAATCAGTGGGGGTCGGGCTTTCACCCGGCTGACGAGCGGCCGGGCGCCGTCTGCCGCAGCCGGGCGCAGGTACCCTCGTCACGCGGGCGCCCGTCCGCCTCCGCCGACCGCAGACGCAAACAGGCCGGGTGTCTGACCGGCCGGGATGGCTGACCCGGATGACCGACGCCCGCCCGCCCGGCGCGGACGCGTTCCACGTCTATGACACGACGCTGCGCGACGGCGCCCAGCGCGAGGGCCTGTCCCTGTCGGTGCACGACAAGCTGACCATCGCCAGGCACCTCGACGACCTTGGGGTCGGCTTCATCGAGGGCGGCTGGCCGGGATCCAATCCCAAGGACCTCGAGTTCTTCGCCCGCGCCCAGACGGAGCTGCGGCTGCAGACGGCCACGCTCGCCGCCTTCGGCGCGACCCGACGTCCGGGCGTGGCCGCCGCGGATGACGCGCAGGTCGCGGCCCTGCGCGAGTCTGGCGCGCCGGTCGTCACCCTGGTCGCCAAGTCGCACGACCGGCACGTGACCCAGGCGCTGCGGACCACGCTCGAGGAGAACCTCGCGATGGTCCGTGACACCGTGGCGCACCTGAGTGCCGAGGGGCAACGGGTGTTCCTCGACGCCGAGCACTTCTTCGACGGCTACGCGGACAACCCGGCGTACGCCGTGCAGGTGCTGCGAACCGCCGCGGAGGCGGGAGCCGACGTGGTCGTGCTGTGCGACACCAACGGCGGGATGCTGCCCGGGCGTCTCACCGACGTCGTGGGCGAGGTGCTGGCGACCGGTCTGCGCGTCGGCATCCACGCCCACAACGACGCGGCCTGCGCGGTCGCCAACTCCCTCGCCGCCGTCGATGCGGGCGCCTCCCACGTGCAGGGCACCGCCAACGGCTACGGCGAGCGGTGCGGCAACGCCGACCTGTTCGCGATCATTGCCGGGCTGGAGCTCAAGCACGGCCAGCAGGTGCTGCCCGACGGGCGGCTACGCGAGCTGGTCCGGGTCAGCCATGCCATCGCCGAGGTCGCCAACATCGCCCCGGACGCCCACCAGCCCTACGTCGGGACCAGCGCGTTCGCGCACAAGGCCGGCCTGCACGTCTCGGCGGTCAAGGTGGCACCCGACCTCTACCAGCACGCCGACCCGATGGACGTCGGCAACGACATGCGGCTGCTCGTCTCCGAGCTGGCCGGGCGGGCCACCATCGAGCTCAAGGGCAAGGCGCTGGGCCTCGAGCCCGACCGGGCCACCGTGGCCAGCATCATCGAGCGGGTCAAGGACATGGAGTCGGCAGGGTTCACCTTCGAGGCGGCCGAGGCCTCCTTCGAGCTCCTGCTCTACGACGCCGTCGAGGGGGAGCGCCGCCGCTACTTCGAGCTGGAGTCCTGGCGGGTGATCGTCGAGCGGCGCTCGGACGGCGAGGTGATGAGCGAGGCCACCGTCAAGCTGCATGCCAAGGGCGAGCGGATCGTGGCAACCGGAGAGGGCAACGGTCCGGTCAACGCGCTGGACCGGGCGCTGCGCGCCGGGCTGGAGCAATTGTTCCCAGGCCTGGCCGCCTTCCAGCTCGTCGACTACAAGGTGCGGATCGTGGAAGGAGCCCTCGGCACCGGTGCGGTAACCCGGGTGCTCGTCGAGACCAGTGACGGCCTCACCGAGTGGGACACCGTCGGGGTGCACGAGAACGTCATCGAGGCCTCCTGGCAGGCCCTCGAGGACGCCTACACATACGGTCTGCGGCAGTCCGGCGCGCGCGCCGGCTGACGGACGGCCCGACCAGGGCACATCTCCAGGAGGTCGACGTGGCGGACCAGGCCCAGTTCGGGGTGACCGGACTCGCGGTGATGGGGCAGAACCTGGCCCGCAACATCGCCCGGCGCGGGATCCCGGTGGCCCTGCACAACAGGTCGGCCGGCCGCACCCAGGAGCTGATGGAGCGGCACGGGCACGAGGGCACCTTCATCCCCACCGAGTCGCTGGCCGACTTCGTCGCGGCGCTGGCCCGGCCGCGCCAGCTGATGATCATGGTGAAGGCGGGCGGCCCCGTGGACGCCGTCATCGACGAGCTGGTTCCGCTGCTCGACGAGGGCGACATCGTCATCGACGGCGGCAACTCCCACTTCGACGACACCCGGCGCCGGGAGAAGGAGCTGCGCGACAAGGGGCTGCACTTCGTCGGGGCCGGCGTCTCCGGCGGCGAGGAAGGCGCGCTGCTCGGGCCGAGCATCATGCCCGGCGGCTCGGCCGAGGCCTACAAGTCGGTCGGGCCGATCTTCGAGAAGATCGCTGCCCAGGTCGACGGCACCGCCTGCTGCGTCCACGTCGGGACCGACGGCGCCGGCCACTTCGTGAAGATGGTCCACAACGGCATCGAGTACGCCGACATGCAGCTCATTGCCGAGTCCTACGACCTGCTCCGCCAGGCGCTGGGCATGTCGCCGGCCGAGCTGGGCGAGATGTTCGAGGAGTGGAACACCGGTGACCTCGAGTCGTTCCTGATCGAGATCACCGCCAAGGTGCTGAAGCACGTCGACGCCGAGACCGGCGAGCCGTTCGTCGACGTCATCGTCGACCGGGCCGAGCAGAAGGGTACCGGCCGCTGGACGGTGGGCAGTGCGCTGGAGCTCGGCGTACCGATCACCGGCATCACCGAGGCGGTCTTCGCCCGGGTGCTGTCCTCGAACGCCGAGCAGCGGGCAGCGGCCGCCGCCGTGCTGCCCGGTCCGGGCGGGTCACTCAAGGGGGCCGAGGCCGACCGGCTGGTGGCCGACGTGCAGCAGGCGCTCTACGCCTCCAAGGTCGTGGCCTACGCGCAGGGTTTCGAGCAGATCGCCGCCGCGGCCGACCACTTCGACTGGGACATCGACCTGGGCGCGATGGCCACCATCTGGCGTGGCGGCTGCATCATCCGGGCCCGGTTCCTCGACCGGATCCGGGAGGCCTACGAGGCCGAGCCCGGCCTGCGCAACCTGCTGCTCGCCGACTACTTCACCCAGGCCGTCGCCGCCGCGCAGGACTCCTGGCGCCGGGTGGTCGCGACGGCCGTCGAGCTCGGCGTACCGGTACCGGGCTTCGCCTCGTCGCTCGCCTACTACGACGGGCTGCGCCGCGACCGGCTGCCGACCTCGCTGATCCAGGGCCTTCGCGACTACTTCGGCGCGCACACCTACCTCCGGGTCGACCGCGAAGGAACGTTCCACACGCTCTGGTCGGAAGACCGGTCCGAGGTGGCCTCGGGTTCGGCGCCGGCGCCGCCCGAGCCGGCGGCCGAGGACGCACCGGGGGAGAAGGCGCGCTGAGCGTGCCTTGACGGTCGGGCGCGCCGGTTCGTAGACTGACGCAACCGAACGTTCGGTCGGTCGGGAGGACCCGAAGTGGACACGCAGGTGCCGGTCACGGACGAGCGGTTCCAGGCGCTGATCGACGCCGACCAGCGGATCGAGCCCCGCGACGCGATGCCCGAGGCCTACCGCAGGACGCTGGTCCGCCAGATCGCCCAGCATGCGCACTCCGAGATCATCGGGATGCAGCCCGAGGGCAACTGGCTCACCCGGGCGCCCAGCCTGCGGCGCAAGGCGATCCTGATGGCCAAGGTGCAGGACGAGGCCGGCCACGGGCTCTACCTCTACAGCGCCGCCGAGACCCTGGGCGTCAGCCGGGACGAGCTGCTCGACCTCCTGCACACCGGCCGGCAGCGCTACTCCTCGATCTTCAACTACCCGACGCTGACCTGGGCCGACGTCGGCGTGATCGGCTGGCTGGTCGACGGCGCCGCGATCGTCAACCAGGTGCCGCTGTGCCGATGCTCCTACGGCCCCTACGCGCGGGCGATGGTGCGGATCTGCAAGGAGGAGTCCTTCCACCAGCGGCAGGGCTTCGAGTCGCTGCTTGCCCTGTCCCGCGGTACGCCGGGCCAGCACGCGATGGCCCAGGACGCGGTCGACCGATGGTGGTGGCCGTCGCTGATGATGTTCGGGCCGCCCGACGAGGACTCGCCCAACACCGAGCAGTCGATGGCGTGGCGGATCAAGCGCAACTCCAACGACGAGCTGCGGCAGGCGTTCGTCGACATGTGTGTGCCGCAAGCCGAGGTGCTCGGGCTGTCGCTGCCGGACCCGGAGCTGCGCTGGAACGACGAACGCGGGCACTACGACTTCGGCCAGCCCGACTGGGCGGAGTTCGCGGCGGTGCTGGCCGGCGACGGGCCGTGCAACCGGGAGCGGATCGAGCGCCGACGGGCCGCCCACGACGAAGGCGCCTGGGTGCGTGCGGCGGCGACGGCGTACGCCGACAAGCAGCGTCGCCGCGAGCCGGCGGCATGACCGGGCCGGCATGACCGGGGCGGCATGACCGGGCCGGGAGCCAGCGCCGCCGGCACGGACCCGCGCAGGTCCTGGCCGCTGTGGGAGGTCTTCGTCCGCAGCCGCCGCGGCCTGTCACACAGCCACGTGGGGAGCCTGCATGCCCCGGACGCGGCGATGGCCCTGCGAAACGCGCGTGACGTCTACACCCGCCGGTCCGAAGGGGTCAGCATCTGGGTGGTCCCGGCTGCCGAGATCACCGCCTCCAGCCCGGACGAGAAGGACTCCTACTTCGACCCTGCCGCCGACAAGGTCTACCGGCACCCCACCTTCTACGAGCTGCCGGACGAGGTGGCGCACCTGTGACCAGCCCGGTGCTGCCCGCCGACGTCGCCAGCTACGCTCTGCGCCTTGGCGACGACGCGCTCGTCCTCGCCCAGCGCCTGGCCGAGTGGTCGGCCAAGGCGCCGGACCTCGAAGAGGACATCGCGCTCACCAACATCGGCCTCGACCTGCTCGGCCAGGCGCGCTCGCTGCTGCAGTACGCCGGCGAGCTCGAAGGCGCCGCCCGGACCGAGGACGAGCTCGCCTACCTGCGCCAGGAACGCGAGTTCACCAACTGCCAGCTCGTCGAGCACCCCAACGGCGACTTCGCCACCACCATCGCCAGGCAGCTCTGCTTCAGCACCTACCAGCGCGCCCTCTACGCCGGGCTGACCGCCAGCGCCGACGAGACGATTGCCGCCGTGGCGGCCAAGGGCGTCAAGGAGACGACCTACCACTGCGACCACGCCGAGCAGTGGACGCTGCGCCTGGGTGACGGGACGGCCGAGAGCTCGCGGCGGATGCAGTCGGCCCTGGAGCAGGTGTGGCCCTACGTCGCGGAGCTGTTCGGCGCGGACGAGCTGACCGACCGGCTCGCCGCGGCGCAGGTGGCCGTCGACCCGGCCTCGCTGCGGCCGGCCTGGGATGCGCGGATCGACGAGGTGCTCGCCGAGGCCGGGCTGCGGCGGCCGGTCGTCGGCGCCAAGCCGGGCGGGGGGCGGCGGGGCGTGCACACCGAGCCCTTCGGCTACCTGCTCGCAGAGATGCAGCACCTGCACCGGTCCTACCCGGGAGCGACCTGGTGAGCGCCGCCGCGGCGGCCCGGGCGGTCCTCGACGACGTCGTCGACCCGGAGATCCCGGTCCTGACCATCGCCGACCTCGGCATCCTGCGCGACGTCGTGCTGGGGCCCGCCGGAGCGGTCGAGGTGACCATCACCCCGACGTATTCCGGCTGCCCGGCGATGGCGGAGATCCGGGCCGACATCGTCAGCGCCCTCAACGCGGCGGGCTACCCCGACGCGGACGTGCGCACTGTCCTCGCGCCGGCCTGGACCACCGACTGGCTGACCGCCGAGGGCCGGCGCAAGCTCGTCGACTACGGGATCGCCCTTCCGGGCCCGCGCCTCGAGGGCCCGGTGCCGGTCGGCATCGGCCGCCGGCCGGAGGTGCCGCCCTGCCCGCGGTGCGGCTCGGCACAGACGCGACAGACCAGCCGGTTCGGCTCGACCGCGTGCAAGTCGATGCACGTCTGCGCCGCCTGCGCCGAGCCGTTCGACGCGCTCAAGGCGTTCTGAGTGGCGGGGCGCCCGGCGTTCCACCCGCTCGAGGTCGCCCGCGTCGAGGCGCTGACCGAGGACTCGGTGGCGCTGACCTTCGCCGTCCCGCCGCAGCTCGCCACAGAGTTCCGGTTCAGCGCCGGCCAGCACCTCAACATCCGCAGCGCGGACGACGTACGCCGGAGCTACTCGATCTGCAGCCCGGCCCCCGACGGGCCGCTGCGGGTCGCGGTGAAGCGGCTCGAAGGCGGGGGGTTCTCGACCCATGCCACCACGGGCCTGCGGGCCGGCGACCGGCTGGAGGTGATGACACCGACCGGGCACTTCTCGCCGGCGCTGGACCCGGCCCGGGCCCGGCACTACTGCTGCGTGGCCGCCGGCAGCGGGATCACGCCGATCCTGTCGATCCTGGCCACCGTGCTGCAGGTGGAGCCGGCGAGCAGCGTGACGTTGATCTACGGAAACCGGTCGACGCGGGCGACGATGTTCCTCGACGAGCTGGCCGACCTCAAGGACCGCTACCCGGACCGGCTGCAGATGCTGTACCTGTTCAGCCGGGAGGCCCAGGATGCCGAGCTCCTGTGCGGCCGGATCGACGCCGCCAAGATGACGGCACTGCTCGACAACCTGGTGCCGGTGGCGGGCGTGGACGAGTGGTACCTGTGCGGCCCCTACGCGATGGTCACAGACGTCCGCGACGTCCTGCTCGGGCGAGGTGTGCCGGTGCGGGCCGTCCATGCCGAGCTGTTCCACGTCGACGCGCAGCCGCGGCCCCGCCCTGCGCCGGACGCTGTCGCAGAGGGTGGCTCCCGGTCGTCAGTGACGATCCGGCTGGACGGGCGGGCCAGCACGTTCGAGCTCTCGCCCGACGGCGAGTCGATCCTGGACGCCGCGCTGCGTGAGCGGGCCGACGCGCCGTACGCCTGCAAGGGCGGTGTCTGCGGGACGTGCCGGGCCAAGCTGGTCGAGGGCCAAGTGGAGATGGCGGGCAACTACGCGCTGCAGCCCGACGAGCTGGCAGCCGGGTTCGTCCTGGCCTGCCAGTCCTCGCCACGCAGCGAGCAGGTCGTGCTGGACTTCGACGCATGACCTCTGGCCGCCCGGACCTCGGCGACACGATCTCCGCCGACGAGCTGCACGCGCTCCAGCTGACCCGGTTGCAGTGGTCGCTGCGCCACGCTTACGACAACGTGCCGTTCTACCGGCGCAGCTTCGACGCCGCCGGTGTGACACCCGCCGACTGCCGCAGCCTGGCCGACCTTGCCGCGTTCCCCTTCACCAACAAGGCGGACCTGCGCGAGAACTACCCGTGGGGGATGTTCGCCGTACCGCGCGAGCAGGTGGCCCGGGTGCATGCATCAAGCGGCACCACCGGCCGGCCGACGGTGGTCGGCTACACCAGCGGTGACGTCTCGATGTGGGCCGATGTCGTGGCCCGCTCGCTCTACGCCGCCGGTGCCCGGCCCGGGCACCGCGTGCACGTCGCCTATGGCTACGGCTTGTTCACCGGCGGCCTCGGCGTCCACTACGGCGCCGAACGGCTGGGCTGCACGGTGATCCCGGTCTCGGGCGGGATGACCGAGCGGCAGGTGCAGCTGATCGTCGACTTCGAGCCCGAGGTCATCCTGGTGACCCCGTCGTACATGCTCAACATCCTTGACGAGATGGAGCGGCAGGGCGTTGACCCGGCCCGAACCTCCCTGCGCATAGGCGTTTTCGGCGCCGAACCGTGGACGGACGAGATGCGCCGGGAGATCGAGGGCCGGCTGGCGATGGACGCCGTGGACATCTACGGGCTGTCCGAGGTGATCGGCCCGGGGGTGTCGCAGGAGTGCGTGGAGAGCAAGGACGGCCTGCATGTCTGGGAGGACCACTTCTACCCCGAGGTGGTCGACCCGGTGACCGACGCGACGCTGGCCGACGGCGAGAAGGGGGAGCTCGTCTTCACCTCGCTGACGAAGGAGGCGATGCCGGTGATCCGGTACCGGACCCGGGACCTGACCCGGCTGCTGCCCGGCACGGCCCGGCCGGCGTTCCGGCGGATGGAGAAGGTGACCGGCCGTACCGACGACATGATCATCTTGCGCGGCGTCAACCTGTTCCCCACCCAGATCGAGGAGATCCTGCTCGGTGTCGAGGGGCTGGCGCCGCACTTCCAGTGCGTGCTCACCAGGGCCGGCCGCCTCGACGAGCTCACGGTGCTGGTCGAGGCGCGCGAGGGCGTCCCGTCCGACGCGCGCCCCCGGCTGGCGACCGAGCTCACGCGGCAGGTCAAGGCCCGGATCGGCGTCAGCGTGGCCGTCGAGGTGCTCGAACCGTTCGGGGTGGAGCGGACGGCGACCGGCAAGGCCCGCCGGCTGGTCGACCGGCGCTAGCCGTCGTCGCGCCGGCGCAGGCCGTCGAACGCAAGCCTGGCAACCCCGTCGGCCAGGACGTCTGGGGAGGTCGCCCGGCCGGGACGCAGCCACTCGGCCGTCGAGTTGATCATCCCGAACGTGAGCCTGGTCACCAGCGCGGGGTCGATGTCGGCGCGCACATCGCCTTGGGCGGCCGCGTCAGCGACCAGCTCCGCTGCCCGCCGGTCGAAGGAGCGGCGCTGCTCCAGCGCCCAGCGCTCGGTCGGTGTGTTCCCCCTGACGCGCAGCAGCAGCGTGACGTAGGGGAGCTCGGCGAGCAGGACCTCGGCCACCCGGCGTACGACGTGTTCGAGCCGCTCGATGGCCTGACCCTGGGTGGCCGATGGCTCGTCGAGGACGGCGAACAGCGCGCCGACCGCACGCTCCAGGGCCAGCCGCAGCAGGGTCTCCTTGCCCTCCACGTGGTGGTAGATCGAGGACTTGCTGAGCCCGGTGGCCCGGGCGAGGTCCTCCATGCTCGTGCCGTCGTAGCCGCGGTCGTTGAACACCCCGACGGCCACGGCGAGCAGCGAGTCGACGTTGAAGGGCTCGCGGCGGGCGGTCGGCACGGGGCTGGCTGGCGGCACCGGCCCAGTATCGCCGGGACGGCCCGCGGGCGGGCTCAGCGGACGGCCAACGGCTCCAGCACGGTCAGGTCGATCACCCGGTGCGGTTCGACCACCGGCTCGACGTCCCCGGGCCAGCGCAGGGCGAGGGCACCGACGGCGGCCAGCCCGGCCACCCCGGCCAGCGCGATGACCGTGCTCGGCGGCAGCACGACGGCGGCCGCGCCGGCCAGCCCGATGCCGAGGCCCTGCGCGACCTGGATCCCGGAGACGGCCAGCCCGAACGCGCGAGCTCTCGCAGCCGGCGGGACGCCGAGGGAGAACGCCGTGTTAGCCGTGATCTGGTAGGCCCCGCCTGCGCCGGCTACGGCGAACAGCGAGAGTGTGACCGGGAGCGACGGGCGGGTGATGCAGGCGAGCAGGGGCAGCGCAGACAGCCCGGCCATCGGCAGCATCAGGCGGGACCGGGTGCGGGCGCCGACGACCCGCCCGAGGACCAGCGCGCCGACCGCGCTGCCGGCTGCTGGCGCTGCCATCAACAGCCCGACGGTGCCCGGTCCGCGGTGCATAGCAGCGGCGTACGGCGCCGCCAGCGCCTCGGGTACGACGGCGAAGGCCACGCCGGCCCAGGACAGCCCGACGAGGAAGCGCAGGCGGCGGTTCCCGAAGACGGTTCGCGCACCGGCGGCGGCGTCAGCGAGCAGGGACGGACGGGCGGCGCCTGCGCGCTCGGGCTGTGCCCGGCAGTGCAGCCCGGTGACCAGCAGCGCTGCCGAGACCAGGAACGTGGCAGCGTCGAACAGCAGCGCGCCGCGGGCGCTCAGGACGACGACAAGCACCCCGCCGGCGCCGAACCCGGCCAGCTGTGACGCCTGGTTCACCAAGGCGTTCAGCGACGTGCCGAGCACGTAGTCCTCGCCGGTCAGGACCTCTGGCAGGACAGCTGCGCGGGCCGCCTCGAACGGCGGTGCCAGCAGCGACGCGGCAAGCATCAGCACCAGCAGACCCGGCACCGGTACGCCGGGGACCGCGGCCAGCGCGATGATGCCGGCGCGCGCCAGGTCGCAGCCGACCATGACCCGCCGTCGCGGCAGCCGGTCGGCGACCGCTGCCAGGACCGGCCCACCCAGCGCCCAGGGCAGGAAGCTGGTGGCGTAGGCGAGTGCCGCCAGCAGCGCCGAGTGGCTGCGCGCGAACACCAGCAGCGTCAGCGCGATCTTGCCCACCTGGTCGCCCGCCAGCGAGGCGAGGTGGGCGAGAAAGAGGGATCGGAAGTCCCGAGAGCGGAACAGCGCGGCGTACGTCGCCGGCTGTTCCCGCCTCGTGGACATCTGCTCCCTCTGGTCGTGAGTGGCTCTCCTAGGTCCAGCTGTGGCTACGCATCACGGACCTCCTTCCTGTCGTCGAGACGACGGTGACCGGGCGGGCTCAGGTCCAGCTGTGGCTGCGCATCTGAGACCTCCTTCGCTTCTGGTGACGTTGCCGACAACCGGACAGTGCCGGAACGGGCTGAACCAGCGTCGTCTCGGCACTGAACGCGCACTGAACGGATACCGTGAGTGAGAAATGGGAGGGACTGGGTGGATTTCCGCCTCTTGGGCGCGCTCGAGGTGCTTCGCGACGGTGCTCCGCTGTCCCTGCCGGCCGGCAGGGCCCGGGTCGTGCTGGCAGCGCTGCTGACCAGTCCCGGCCAGCCGGTGTCGGTCGAGCGGCTGATCGACGCGCTCTGGGAGGACGAACCCCCGACCACCGCTGCCAACGTCGTCCAGGTCTATGTCTCGCGCCTGCGCAAGGCGCTCGGTGCCGACCGCGTGCGCAACGGTCCGGGCGGCTACCTGCTGGCTGCTACCGGGGATGAGCTCGACTCGGCCAGGTTCCTCCGGCTCGCTGCGAGCGGCCGCGCACAGCTGGCAGCCGGCAACCCGGCGCCGGCCGCCGAGATCCTGGCAACGGCGCTCGCGCTGTGGCGCGGGCCGGCGCTCGCGGACGTCCTCGGCTACCGCTTTGCCGGGATCGAGGCCAGCCGGCTAGAAGCGGCCCGGATGGCGGCGCTGCGGGCCCGGATCGAAGCCGACCTGGCACTGGGCCGGCACGCGCAGCTGGTCGGCGAGCTGGCTGACCTGGTCAGCCGCCATCCGCTGGACGAGGACCTACGTGGGCTTGCCATGCTCGCCCTCTACCGGGCCGGTCGGCAGGCCGACGCCCTGCGGATGTACGCCGAGGGCAAGGACCTGCTCGTCGAGGAGCTCGGTATCGACCCCGGACCGGCGCTCCAGACGCTGCACGGTCGCCTGCTACGCCAGGATCAGGACCTCGCCGGGCCCGCTGTGCCGCTACCCGTCTCGGTCCCCGTCCCGGTCCCGCCCACGAAACCGATCGCGGGCACGGGCAGCGTGCCCCGTCCGTCGACTGTGCTGATCGGCCGCGACCGCGAGGTCGCCGAGGTTGCCGCGTTGCTCGGGCGTCCGGACGTGCGTCTGGTCAACTTGCTCGGACCCGGCGGCGTTGGCAAGAGCCGGCTCAGCTGGGCGGTCGCCGAGGCGCTCGTCGACACCTTCCCCGAGGGCATCTACGCGGTTGCGCTCGATGCCGTGCGCACTCGCCAGGATGCAACCTCCGCACTGGCTCGGGTGCTCGGTGCATACCGCGCCGGCGCCGGGACCGATCTCCAGGACCTCGTCGCGGCTCTGCAGGGGCGCCGGGTTCTGGTGCTGCTCGACAACGTCGAGCAGATCGCCGACCTGTCAGTGGACGTAGCAGAGCTGCTCGGCGCGCTGCCTGACCTGCACCTGCTGACCACGAGTCGGACGACGCTGCGGCGCAGCGCCAGCCGGGACTACCTGGTCTCGCCGCTCCCGCGGCCAGCCGTCTCCGATCCGCTCGATCAGCTACTGATCAACCCCGCGATCCAGCTGTTTGCCGATCGCGCCGGCGCGGTCGACGCCACGTTCGCCGTGACGCCGGACATCGCCCGCGACGTTGCCGGCATCTGCGCCCGGTTGGACGGACTTCCGCTGGCAATCGAGCTGGCGGCGGCACGGATCCGGATGCTGAGCCCGGGTGACCTGCTGAGCCGGCTGGACCGGCAGCTGCCGCTACTCACTGGCGGCAACGACGAGCTGCCCGACCGGCAGCGGACGCTGCGCGTGACCATCGACTGGAGCTACTCGCTGCTCACCGACGTCGAAGCGTCGGTCTTCGCTCAGCTGGCCGTCTTCGCCGGTGGCTGCACGCTTGCCGCAGCAGAGCGGGTGTGCTTCGTCGGCGAGCCGACCGAGGCCGCCGACGACGATGTCTTGGAAGTGGTGGCGGGGTTGCTCGACAAGAGCCTGCTCGTGCGGGAGCCGCGTGACGGGACCGCCCGATTCCGGATGCTCGAGACCGTCCGCGAGTACGCCGGGGAGCGGCTGGCCGCAAGCGGCGTCGAGGCGCAGGTCCGGAGTCGGCATGCGGCGTACTTCCTCGAGCTGACCGAGACCGCGGTCCTCCAGCGCCATGCCGACGTCGACCCGGGCGCGCTGCGGAGATTCGACCTGGAGATCGACAACCTGCTCGCCGCGCTGTCCTGGTCGTTCGACCAGGACAGCACCGAGCTCCTCGGTCGGCTGGCAGCCGGGCTGGCCGACTACTGGTACCTCGCCGGCCGGATCCGCCAGTGCGAGTCCTGGACGAAACGGGCCCTCACCCGGCCGCTGCCCACCTACGAGCGCGGCATCCTGTTGCACACTGCCGGGAACGCGACCATGAGCAACCCCAACGGCCTTGCTGATGCGCTCGAGTACTACACAGCTGGGCGGGCCGTCTTCGACGAGCTGGGCGACCGCGGCCGTTCGGCCCGTAGCTGCTACGGGATGGCCAAGGCGGCCCTGTGGCAAGGCGATCTGGTTCTGGCCGAGGCCGCTGTCCGAGACGGCATCACGCTCGCTCAGCTCGGCGGCACCTCCGTGCTCGAGCCGCTGCTCGTCCTCCTCGGGGAGGTGACCTTGGCCGCAGGCGACATTGCGGGCGCAGTGGCGTTGTGGCGCCAGGCTCTGGCCTCGGCCACCCGTACGTCGAACGGCGTGACGGAGGCGCTGGCCAACCTGGGTCTCGGCGCCCTTGCTCTGGGCGAGCTGACCGAGGCCGCCGAACTGGCCGAGCAGGCGCTGGAGCGAGCGCGGTCTAGCGGGTCGCTCCTGGAGATGAGCGACGTACTGATCAGCTGCGGGCTGACCGCACTCGAACAGGGGCGGGTCGACCTTGCCCGCGAGCAGTTCGCCGAGTCCTTGGCGACTCGGCTCGGCTGCGGTCTTTTCACCCATGCGGCGGAGTCCCTCTCGGGCCTGGCGGCGACCGCGGTGGCGGCTGGTGACATGACCCGCGCTGCCGGGCTTCGGAGCGCGGCCCACCGGCTGCTTGCCGGCACCGGATCCGTTCTTGCGCCACCTAGCGTGCTGTTCTTCTACGGCAAGTACTACGACCGTCTGAACGCTGCTCTCGACCCCAGTGAGCTGGCCGCCGCCGGCGCACGCGGAGCGACAATGTCCTGGGCCGAGGCGGCGGAGTACGCCCTAGCGCTGCCGTCTCCCGCCGCCTGACCGCGCGAAGCCGCCCCCTGCCCGGTGGGACAAGGGTCGGCTCGCGGCGCGCGAGCCAGGTACTGCGGAATCGTAACCGTCACAGCGTTGCCCGCCGGGCTCGCCGTGCAGGTCACGCTCTGACCCGGTAGCGCGGTCAGCACGTTGACGCCACAGATGTTGACCGCCGCCTGGATCGGGATGCTTACGACGACCTTGTTGTTGTTCAGCACGTTGGTGACCGTGACGTTGACCAGGCCGCCGGTGTCAACGGGGGAGGCGGCCATCGCCGCAGGATCATCTTGCGAAGCGACAACGTGTTCCTCGCCCCGAGGAGATCCCGACTTGCCCCCGCCAGAGGCAGTTCGCTGTGACGCAGAGTTAATGAAGTGGCTGTTCGGGTCGATGACCATCTGGTGCCGGAAGCCGGCGCGACCGACGGCTACCGCTCAGCTCCACCCGAGCCGCCGGTCTGTCGAACTCTTGCGGGTGGGGACGGGGAACCCAGGATTGTGGCGTTGCCGGCACCGGAGAGGACTCCAGGCCGCCGACGTCTAGGGGTGAAGCCGCGAGACAACCTGCGGCCGGGGATGCTTCGGCCCCGAACCCGACAGCTGCCCTCGTAGGCGTTCGAAGAGAGAACTGCCCAATGTCTGCTGTCCGCCGCCTGACCGCGCGCCTGGCCGTCCTCGTCGTAGCCGGCCTCACCCCTTTGGTCGCAGCCGTCGCCCTGATGTCCGGCCCGGCTGTGGCTAGCGGGTTCGGTGACAATGTCGTCGGCTTCGCCGCCCGCCAGGCAGGTGTCCCCTACCGGTTCGGCGGCACCACTCCGGCCGGCTTCGACTGCTCCGGCCTGGTCGGCTACGTCTACGCCCACTTCGGGGTGAGCCTGCCGCGGACCGCCAACGACCAGTACAACGCGATGCAGCACATCCCCCGCAGCCAGGCAGCCCCCGGCGACGTGATCTTCCTGCCCGACGCGCGCGGCTACATCTACCACGACGGCATCTACGCGGGCGGCAACAGCTGGTGGGTGGCCCGCCACTCGGGCACCGTAGTGCAGCGTCAGCCGCTGTGGACCTCGAACTACCTCGTGGGCCGGGTCGCGATGGCCGCTCCCGGGCACCCGGTGTACGGCGCGATCAGAGGCAAGTACGACTCCCTGCGCGGTCCGGCCGGGTTCCTGGGCATGCCGACTACCGACGAGCTGCCGGCAGCCGGCGGGGGGCGGTTCCAGGTGTTCCAGGGCGGCCTGATCGCCTGGTCACCGCGCACCGGCGCTCACGAGGTGCACGGGGCGATCCTGGGCACGTACAACTTCCTCCGCGGCTCGGCCGGCTTCCTCGGGTTCCCACTGACCGACGAGGTAGCCATGCCGGGCGGTGCCGGGAGCAGCTTCCAGGGTGGCGTCATATCCTGGCGGGCGGCGACCGGGGGCGTAACCGTCACCCGACGCTGACCGAGCAGCCCACCCGAGAGCCGCCGCCGAGTGGCGGTATCGCGCAGGGCCATTCGGCTTCATGTCGGTGGCGCGCCGCACCTATCCGGGACCGCAAGCCGCCGGCGCGGGTGAACCCGTCTGCCTGGGGCACAGACCAGTCACAACGAGGTCGTTGGTGAGGGCCGTCGCCATCCACCCGTGCGGAGGCGCGATGTTCTATTGGCTGGTGAAGGCCACGCTGCGGCCCCTGTTCGGTCTTTTCTTCCGACCGGTCGTCACGGGTGCAAGACACATCCCGCGAGACGGCGGCGCACTGCTCGCCAGCAATCACCTGTCCATGTGTGACTCGCTGTTCCTTCCGGTGATGACCCGGCGCCGGGTGAGCTTCCTGGCCAAGAAGGAGTACTTCACCGGGCGTGGGCTCCGGGGTCGCGCCAAAGCGGCCTTCGTCCGCGGTACTGGGCTCATCCCGCTGGACCGCGACGACGCCGACGCGGCGGCCGCGGCGCTGGCCGCCGGTGCCCGCGCCGTACGCCGGGGGATGCTGCTCGGGGTCTACCCCGAGGGCACTCGAAGCCCGGACGGTCGCCTCTATCGCGGGAAGACCGGCGTGGCCCGGATGTCGATGAGCACAGGTGCGCCGGTTGTCCCCGTCGCCATGATCGGCACCGATCGAGTCCAGCCGATCGGACGCGTGTGGCCCCGGCTGGCTCGGGTGGCGGTCCGGATCGGCGCGCCGCTGCAACCGCCGGTGCCGGCAGCAGATCCCCTTGCTGAGAAGCGGCAGGTACGAGATTTCACCGAGCGCATCATGGCCGCGATCGCGGCGCTGTCGGGTCAGCAGAGAGCCGATGTCGACGCGGCCGACCACAAGGCCGCACGGCATCGGTCCGGCCGCGACTCGTGACGTCATCAGGTGGTCCGCTGTGCCCGCGGGCACCGTCAACGTGGCTTCGGTCATCGCGACTCTCAGGGGCCCGCGTCGCCCACCTGTAACGCTCGGGAGAGGCATCGCGATGTAGGGCTTGCCGGTGATTGCTCCGCAGCTGGAAGGCAACGACCGATGACCAAGCGCGGCAGACTGAACGGGCATAGTTGGACCTGATTTCCGGGCAGACGGCGTAGCGGCATTGATCCATCGGGCCCGGTTGTGGCCCGTCCCGGCTGTCGATCAACTAACCGTGACTGGCTACCGGCTGGGTGCTGAGCGAACCCAGGCTGTTCCGAGCCGGGTCGGCGATGTGCAATCCGTCGAACGGCTGCCGGTCGGCCAGATGCATGCGATGAACGCCAAGACCGGTTCGGCAGCTTGCGGCTACGTCGGCGCGCTGCACGACTTCGGGCCCTGGCATAGCGGCATGCTCCGCTACTGCCCGGAATGCAAGCGATCGGTCCCGTTCAACGCGTAGGACCGGCAGCGCCCGCGCTGCGAGCCCGGAGCGGGCGGTCGGTTCCCATCGTGCCTGCCTGCGACAGAGAAGCGCTCGCGCCGGGCTGCCATGCGCTCGCGGCCGGGCTGGAGGCGATCTCATTGCTTGGAAAACTGCCAGCGGCAGACCGAGGCTGGGGCGGGCGGGTTATGTGCCGGCTGTTGGCGTCGACCGCGGCGCAGGCCCGGAGTCACGCCAGAGCAGTACCGCCTGACAGTCATCCCGGTCTCGACCTCGGCTTTGCGCTAGCAGCCGCTCCGCACCTCCGGCAAAGCCCCCAAGGACGAAGCGCTCGGCCTGCCCGAGCATCCGGTCGATCCCGGTACTCAGATCCTGCCCGGACTCCTCGACCACCCCGTCGGTGTAGAGGAGGATGGCATCGCGTTCGCTGAGGTTCCCGATCTCGACGGGCCAAACCGCCTGCTCGAGTACGCCGAGCGCAGGCCCCCGTTCTGTCGCTTGCGACCAGCGGCCGCTGCCGGCGTGAAAGTGCACGACCGGGGGATGGCCGGCGGTGACGAGCCGGTAGGAGCCTGTCGCCAACTCGACGGCGAGGTAGGCAGCCGTCGCGAAGCCGTCGGTCCAGTTCTGCCGCCACAGGTAGGTGTTCAGGGCGCTCATCATGTTCTCGACCGGCACTGCGCCGAGTAGCCCGCTGGTCGCACCCGAGAGCATGAGCGCGCGGGTACCGGCGGCCAGCCCCTTCCCGGCGACGTCGAGAAGAACGAGTTCGAGCCACCTGTCGCTGCGGGTGCAGGCTGGCACGAAGCAGTCGCCACCGAAGGCGGCGTGATCAGCGGTCTGGTGCGCAACCTCGAGGTGCCATCCCGCTGGCAACCGAGGTGGGGCGGAGAGGACGCGCAACTGCTCCTTAAGGTCGAGAAGGAGTCGGTCCGAGGACGCCCCAGACACCAGACGCAGAGCACCAGCACGCGCTTGGTGGCGACGCAAGGCTAGGTCCACGCCTGCCTCAGCCCTCTGCGCTGTCGGTGGTGGCGCGCGGGCCACCAGAGTCGGGTGTTTCGCGCCCTCCGGTCCGCAGCGGCACAGGCGCACGGTCGCGGACAATGTGTCGACGGGTTGCCGCTCCCTCTTGAGACCCTCCGCACTTGGTGACGTCCCTCGCGTGATGCAACGGGACGGGCGCTCTGTGGGCGTCCGAGGCACTGAAAAGCCGACCCTGCGGCCCTGTCCGGATAGGCCTAGCCGCAGGTTAGCGAGGGTGCGCCGCCAGGGACTCGAACCCCGAACCCGCGGATTAAGAGGCGCCCAGAACAACGTCCGGCTGTGTCCGGGAAAGTGTATCTTTGCAAGTCAGAGACATGATCAATTCCATTCATGATCGCTCGCGTCCACACTTTTCCGCCACTTAGGCTGCCAGACCAAGATCCTCCTCGCGCTGACCGCCCGGCCTTTGTAGTGGCGTCAGAGTGTCGCCGGCGACCTCCTGGCCAGGGTGTCGAGCGTCGCCGACCGGACCGGGCCACTCTGGGCATGCACGAGCTGAAACGCCGCGGCGCGCAGCAGCCGTTGCGCCGGGTCGGCCAGCGAGAGCCCCCCGCCGCCGCGGGCGGCGACCAGCGCGGTGGTCGCCTCCACTCCGAGCACCAGGGCATTCCCGCGCAGAGCCAGCCGCTCGTCGATTTGCTCGGGTGTGGGCACGTTGTCGACCAGGCCGTACGCGGAGTGCCGCACCTGCGCCACCGATGCGCCCAGCTGCTCGGCCAACTCCGGTGATGTCGCCGTGAGCCGGTCGAGTGCGGCGAAGGCCACCCCGAACGTCGAAGGCTGCACGTTGGCGTTGCGGGCCTGGTCCGCAGCGAACCATTCGGCGTACGGCAGGCGGGCCACTACAAGATTTTCCGGGACGACATAGTCGTCCAGGTGCAGCGCAACCGTGCTTGTGCCGCCCATCACCGCGAGCGGGAGCGGTGCTGTGCTGCGCAGGCCGGCGCCATCGCGCGCCGGCACCAGCGCAAAGACGACCTCTTCGCCACAGACCGCGCCGAGCAGGATCACGTCGACGAGACCCCAGCCTGTGCACCAGGGCTGTCGGCCGGACAGCCGCAGTGTTTCGTCCGCGCCGACCACGGCAGTGATCGACGGTTGAGCCGAGCGCAGGTGTGAGAACGCGACCCCCGCCCGCTTCCGCCCGCTGCACAAGTCGGGCAGCCACCGGGCGGCCAGGTCAAGGTTCGTCGAGGCGGCGAGCATCGCGACCACCGGGCCATGCTGGTACCACAGGAACCAGACCTGCGGGTCGGCGCCGGCGAGCAGCTCAGCCACCCGCCGGGTCGCGAACGCCGGTAGGCCCAAGCCACCGGTCTCGACCGGGCCCATCACGCCGTACAGGCCCGCCTCGGCGAGCGCGTCGAGCGTCTCGCGGCTGACCCCGTGGATCTCGGTGCCCGCGGCACCCTCGGCCAGCCGGGCCGCGACAGCTCGGGTAACCGTGATCACCGGATGGGCATCGGTCGGCGTCCAGGCCGAAACGGGCTCAGTGGTCATGTGCAGACAGTAGGGCGACTGCCGGGACGTTCGCCTCCCAGCAGTCGCGCGAGGTGTGGCAGTCCCCGCTATGCACTGATCGGCAGACTGGGCCTGCAGGCTGCGTCCCGTCAGTCCTCGCTGACAGTCGGACGGCCTCGATCGCGGACCGGCGCCCTACCAGCCCCGTAGCTGCTCGGCGGAGGGTCCACAGGGCGAGCGGCCAGGTCAGGCCGGCAGCGGCAGCCGCCGCCGTACGGAGATCGACGCTCTGGTCAAGGCACTGCCACCAGTCACGCTGCTGGCGACCGATGCGGCCTCATACCCGGCAGCGTGGATGTAGCCAGTCAGCGACGGTCCGAAGCCAACAAAATGCAGTCCCGGTAGACGGGTAAGCGGCTGCCCGCGCTCATCGAGCACGCCGAGGTGGCCGACAAGCGGTTCCAGCCCTGGCCGCCAGCCCGTGGCGGCCACCACTGAGTCCGGACGCACGGCCGTACCGTCGGCGAGGATCACCTGTCGCCCGGCCAGGCGCTCCACAGCCGCGACCACCTGAACCTGGCCGGAGCGAACCGCAGCGCGCAGCCCGGCATCGAGCACCGGGATCTCCCCGGATCGCGCGGCTGTGACGGGGCGGCGTGGTGTCGCCAGTCCCAAGGCCTTGTCCCCGCGGTGCCAGAGCTGCATAGCGGCGGAGATCGCCAGGTCCCCGACGCGGGCTGGGACCAGCGGCATGGGGAAGGCGCCGAGTTGCGTTGCTACCGGCCCGACCGCGCGCGGAAAGAGCGCCGGCGGCGTCCGGACCGACAGCAGCACGCCCGAGGTCGCCGACAGGTCAGCGGCGATTTCGCATCCACTGTTGCCCGCGCCGACGACGAGCACGGTCTGCCCGCGGTACGGCGCGCTGGTCCGATACTCGGAGGAGTGACTGACCGGGATCGTCGGGCGGCCGGCCCAAGATGGCAGGAACGGCACTCGGTTCGCACCCGTCGCGACCACCACGTGCTGAGCGCGGAGGACGGTGCGACGGGCCGCCCGTAACCGCCAGCCGGAGGCCTCCTGCTCCAGCCGGGTCACCTCGACGTCCGTGCGTACGGGCAGCTCCTCGGCGTACGACTCGAGGTAGGCCACGAACTCGTCCCGGGACACCCACCGCTTCCGACTACTGGGGATCGGACGTCCCGGCAACGACGACAGACGCCGGTCGGTATTGAGGGTCAGGCGGTCGTAGCGTCCGCGCCAGCTCGCACCAACACCGGCGCGCTCTAGCACGACGACGTCCACGCCAGCCTGCTGGAGAAGGTGCGCGCAGGCAAGGCCGGCCTGTCCCGCGCCGATGACCGCGACAGTAGGCATGCTGGGCGTTCGATCGGCCGCTGGAGGCGGTTCAAGTCATCAGTTGCCGGTGGTGCCCAGTATGCCAAGCCCGGGGCGCAGTACTAACCGCAATCACGCGCTCGCGGCCGAACTGGCACGCCTGGACTCCTGGCGGCTCGAGTTGTCCGCTACAACCGCAGGAAACACAGGACGAGGCGCGCTGCGCTGCTCGGCGAGGTCGCGCGGCTTGCCGTCGTGCACTCGATGTCCTGGCGGTACGAACAACGGCAGTGGCTCGCCCTTACTTGCGCCGTTGTCTCGGATC
>JALYXH010000032.1 GCA_030947185.1 Actinomycetota bacterium
AGGATCGCGCCCAGCTTGCCCGCCTCGTGCACCGGCGCCAGAGCGCCGAGGAAGCGCTCCCAGACCTGCTCGACGACCGACTCGTCGAGGTCTTTGAGGTAGACGTTCTTCTTCGGCTTCTCGCCTGGCTCGGGCCGCAGGTCCTTGTAGAGCGCCTCCACCCGGGTCGGGTGCTGGGTCAGCAGCGAGAACGCCTTGATGTTGAAGGTGAACCGCTCCGGCGTCCGGGCGACCCACAGCTCGCTGTTGCGCTCGTTCGGCGGGAAGTAGTACGTCGAGTCCACCTCGACCAGCGGGAACTGCGAGGCGTAGTAGGCCAGCCGCTGCTCGGCCGAACCGACGCCGGGCGGGTACCACCCGGAGGCAAGCAAGGTCTTGTCGGTCCACGAGGCGGTACCGACGGCGATCTCCCCCACGCTGCGAACGCTAGCGCGCCCTAGCATCGCTGCCGTGACGATCAGCCGGCCGGACTGGCTCAGCCGCAACCTGCTGGTCCTGTCCGGTGTGAGCTTCCTTCAGGACGCGGCCAGCGAGCTGCTCTACCCCATCCTGCCGATCTTCCTGACCGCGGTCCTCGGGGCCCCGGTCGCCGTCGTCGGTGCCGTGGAAGGCATCGCCGAGGGCGTCGCGGCCATCACCAAGGCGTACGCCGGCCGGCTCGCCGACCGCACCAGCCGGCGGCGGCTGGTCGGTGCCGGCTACTCGCTGGCCGCGGTCGGCAAGGTGCTGATCGCCGTCGCGACATCCTGGCCCGTGGTGCTGGCCGGCCGCAGCGTGGACCGGCTCGGCAAGGGGATCCGCGGCGCGCCCCGCGATGCACTGCTGGTCCAGGGCGTGCCGAGCAGTGCCCGTGGGCGGGCGTTCGGGCTGCACCGGGCCGCGGACACCGCCGGTGCCGTGGTCGGCCCGCTGATCGGGCTGGCCGGGTACGAGGCGCTGCACCACCACCTCCGCCCGCTGTTCGTGATCGCGGTCGTCCCCGCCGTACTCAGCGCCTTGCTCGTCCTCGCGGTCCGCGACGTCGGACCGGTTACGCCGCCGAAGGCGCCTGCGGAGACCGCGCAGCCGATCGTGCCGGCCGGGCGGGAGGCCCTTTCGCGCCCCTACTGGCGGGTGGTCGGCGTGCTGACGGTGTTCGCCCTGGTCAACTTCCCGGACGCGCTGCTGCTGCTGCGGGCGCGGGCCCTCGGTCTGTCCGTGGCCGGGGTCATCCTCGCCTACGTCCTCTACAACACCGTCTACGCGGCAGCCAGCTATCCGGCCGGTGCGCTGTCCGACCGGTTTCCCCGCCCGTACGTCTTCGCCGCCGGGCTCGGCTTCTTCGCCGTCGGCTACCTCGGTCTGGGCCTGGTCACCACGTCGAGCTGGGTGTGGGTGCTTCTCCCGGCGTACGGCGGGTTCGCCGCCTGCACCGACGGGGTGGGCAAGGCCTGGGTCTCCGGGCTGGCGCCGGCCGGCCGCCAGGGCAGCGCCCAGGGCACCTTCCAGGCGCTGTCGGGCGGGGGGATCCTGGTGGCGGGGGTGTGGGCGGGGTTCGCCTGGCACGGGAGCGGGCGGGTGCCGTTGCTCATCTCCGGCACGGCGGCCCTGCTGCTCGCCGGCTACCTGCTCGTGACGGCGAACCGCTCACTGGCCCCCGCCGAGCTCAGTGGCAGCTGAGCGCGAGGCCGGTCAGGCGAGGGCGTCGCCCTTGACCCAAGCGCTCCACGAGGTGTTCCAGTCCACCGTGCCGCCGTCACTCAGGCTGGCCGGGCGGGGCGTGCCGACGACTTGGATGATGTCGCCCGGCAGCGTCAGGTCGTAGAACCACTTCGCCTGGTCGTCGGCGAGGTTGACACAGCCATGCGAGACGTTGCGTCGGCCCTGGTCGGCGACCGACCAAGGTGCTGCGTGGACGAACTCGCCGCCGTCGGTGATGGCGACGTTCCAGGCGACGTGCTCGTAGTAGCCGTCGGGGTCGTTGCGCGGAATCCCGGTGGTGGCCGAGTCCATGATCACGTCAGCAGTCTTGTACTGCGCGATGTGCACGCCGCTCATGGTCGGGTACTTCTCCCGGCCGGTGCTGGCCGGCATCACCCGGGCCACCGAGCCGTTGACCGAGACCGTCATCGTGTGGGCGTTGGCGTCGACCGTGCTGATGTGGCTGTTGCCGACGGTGAAGCTCGTCTTGGCCGAGCCGAACCCCCAGACGTTGCCACCGGCGTCGAGGCCGGCCAGGTCAGCGCTGACAGTGACCTGCTCGCCCACCGGCCAGTAGTTCTTGGGCCGGAAGTGCACCTCACGGTTGCCCATCCAGCTCCACGCGCCCTCAACCGGGGTGGACATCGTCATGGAGAGCCGCTTCTGCACCGCGGCGCGATCGGTGACCGGCGCGTCGAAGCTGACCACCACCGGCATGCCGACGCCGACCGTCCCGCCGGGTGAGATCGACGCGTAGAGCTTGTACTTCGGGGTGAGCGTGCTGAAGGTCGACAGATGGTGCTGGACCTCGCCGCCGGTGCCCTTCGCGACCACCTCGACGACGTACGTCGCCGCCGGGTCCAACGTCGCGCTGCTGCGCCAGGAGGTGCCGGCGGGGTCGATCTCGCCGGACAGGGCCCGGCCGCCCTTGGGGGCCACGGAGACCGACTGGATCGAACCGCGCTCGACCGCGATGTTCACCGGCGCGTTCAGCGGCACGTCGCGGGTGCTTCGTCCCGGCTCAGCCCGGACGGCGACCTGGGAGGACGCGGAGGACGTAGCCACCGCTGCCGCCGGCCGCACGCCCGCGTCAGCAGTCGAGATGGCGTCGCGGTTGGACAGGGCGACCACGGCGACGGGGCCGCTCACGCCGAGGACCACGGCGGCGACCAACCACGGCTTCAGCGGAGACCGCCACAAGTCGCTGAGACGAGGCGCGATGACGCGTCCCCTTTCTCGACTGTCACGTGGACTTCCCTCTGCACATCATCGGTCGGCGGACGGCTCGAACAAAGTGGGAAGACGGGGAAACCTTCCCGGCTCGTCCGGAAAGCACAAACCGGACACAGCAGCCACTCTGTCACACCGGCCCAGGACGATCTGTGCAGAGCCGACGGGCCGCGACCGGCCCTGCAGTCTGAGCTCAGCCGCTGACGCGGACTGCGCCCGCGATCGCGCCGCCGTAGTAGATCGAGGAGATCTTGACGACGTCGCCCGTGTGCGGGGCGTGGATCATGTTGCCGCCGCCGATGTAGAGGCCCATGTGGTGCAGGTCGGAGTAGAAGAAGATCAAGTCCCCGGGCTGCAGCTCACTGACCGAGATGCGCCGCCCCTGGTTGAACTGGGCCCCGGTGTAGTGGTCGAGGGAGACGCCGGCCTTGCCCCAGACGTACTGGGTGAGCCCCGAGCAGTCGAAGCTGTCCGGGCCTGCTGCCCCCCACACGTAGGGCCGGCCGAGCTCCCGGTAGGCCCAGGCGACCGCGGTTCCGGCACCGGAACCGGGCGGCGGGGCCGGCGTGCTCGGGCGGGAGACGTTGGCAGGTGCGGAAGCAGGCGCCGAGACCGGCGCCGGTGCGGCGGGCGCACTGAAGGAGCGCGAGGCGCTGGCTACCGCGGCCGCCTGAGCGGCGAGCTCGGCCTGGCGGGTGCGTGCAGCAG
>JALYXH010000038.1 GCA_030947185.1 Actinomycetota bacterium
CGCCATCAGGGCGCGCCCGACGGCGAGCATCTGGCGCTCGCCACCGGAGAGCGTGTTGGCCGAGCGCTTCCGCCTCTGGTCCAGGGGCGGGAACATCGTGTAGACCTCGCCGAGGGCCTTCTTCTGATCGGCCTTGTCCTTGCGGAACAGCCCGCCCAGCCGCAGGTTGTCGTCGACGGTGAGCTCGGCGATGACGCCGCGGCCCTCCGGCACGTGGCACATCCCCTCCTGCACCATCTGCTCGACCGGAAACGTGGTGATGTCCTTGCCGTCGAGCACCACCCGGCCGCGGCTGGGCCGGACCAGCCCGGAGACCGACCGCAGGAGCGAGGTCTTGCCTGCGCCGTTGGCCCCCAGCACCGCGGTGATCGTGCCCTTCGCCACGGACATCGAGACGCCGTCGAGAGCCCGCACCGGCCCGTAGGACGTGACCATGTCCTCGATCTCAAGCACGGCCGACCTGCTCCCCCTTGGCCGGGGTGCCGGCGCCGTCCTGGGCCTGAAGCTCCTTGATGACGTGCATGCCGTGGTGCGTATGGTCGATCTCCTCGCCGAGGTAGGCGGCGGCCACGGCCGGGTCCCGGCTGATCTCGCTCGGAGTGCCGGTGGCGATCACCTTGCCGAAGTCGAACACGGTGATCTGGTTGCAGACCGTCATGACCAAGTCCATGTGGTGCTCGACCAGCATCACCGACATCCGCTTCCCGAGCGCACGGATGGTCTCGCCGAGCTCGGACATCTCGTCAGCACCCAGACCGGAGGCGGGCTCGTCGAGCAGCAGCAGCTCCGGCTCGGCCACCATGGCCCGGGCCAGCGCCACCCGCTTCTGCACCGGGTAGGGGAGGCTACCGGGGAAGCGGTCGGCGTACCCCTCGGCGTTGAGCTCGGTGAGCATCTGGTGGGACCTGTCGCGCAGCGCCTTCTCGTCCTTGTCGGACTTGGGCAGCCCGAGCAGCGCCGACCCGAACCCGGCCTTGATGTGCCGGGAGGCGCCGGTCATGACGTTCTCGAGGACCGTCAGCCCGGGAAACAGGCCGACACCCTGCAGGGTGCGGGCGATCCCGAGCCGGCTCAGCTGGTGCGGCCGGAGCCGGCGCAGCTCCTCGCCTCGCCAGTGCAGCGTCCCCTGGGCCGGCTGCACGAAGCCGCACACGACGTTGAAGAACGTGGTCTTGCCCGCGCCGTTGGGGCCGATCACGCCGAGCACCTCGTTGGGCCGGACGCGCACCGAGACCTTGTCGAGGGCGACCAGACCACCGAAGCGCACCGTCACATCGCGGGCCTCGAACGCGGGCCCCGTCCCGGACCGTTCGGTTCCCTGCTCCGTCGCCGTCATCGACACCACTTCCCTTGGTCGGCTCCGGTCGGCGTCGTCACCGGCAGCCTTCCCGGACGTGGTCCGGACCGGGCTGCGGCTCGCGCCGTAGGAGCGGTCGGGAGTATAGGTGTCATGCACATCCCTCGACGGACAGGTCAGACGGCGCGGGGTGGTCGCGTTCGCTAAACCGGGTCGAGGTGTCTCCGCCGAAACTGCCGGTCGGTGCTGCCCGGTTTGTGCACCCTGTCATGCCGGGATCACCGGGTGAAGGGCTGTTACCGACTCGTTTCCAACTTTGACAGGTCGTTGAGCGGCTCTCCGGCCCCCTCCCGCCGTACCAACCGGGTCACCAGGACCCTGCGGTCGTCGTCCAGGCGCTCGAGATGCACCTCGAGCCGCGCCTCGGCCAGCCCCTCCACGACCCCGGACCCCCACTCGACGACGGTGACCGACTCGGCAGCGTCGGCGTCGAGGTCGAGGTCGTCGACGGCCAGCCGCGCTGCGGCGCCCGACCCGAGCCGGTAGGCGTCCACGTGCACGAGAGGGATACGTCCGCCGCCGTAGACCCGTGCGAGCACGAAGGTGGGCGAGGTCACCGTGTCGTTGATGCCGAGCCCGCGGGCGATGCCCTGGACGAGCACTGTCTTGCCGGCCCCGAGTGACCCGGAGAGCACGACCAGGTCTCCGGGCGCGAGCGCGGCCGCCATCCGTGCGCCGTAGGCCTGGGTCTGCTCGGCAGTGTCGAGCACGACAGCTCCCGACAGCGGAAGGGTCAGCTCGACCCAGGCGTCGCGCTCCCCGACAGCGGTGAAACCCAGGGCCCGGTAGAAGGCGTGGTTCCCGGGCAGCACGTGCCGGACGCGGACGGCGACCTCCGCGAACCCCCGTTCCCGAGCCCGCTCGACCGCCCAGCGCATGAGCGCCGCTCCGAGCCCGCGACGTTGGTAGGCGGCCGAGACCGCCACCCGGCGCAGCCACAGCCGGTCCCCCTCCGGCCGGCGCCGGAGGGCACCCACGAGCCGGCCGTCCGTGTGCGCCAGCACCCCGCCGTACGCCGCGAGGTCGGCACGGACCTCCGCCACGCTGTCGCGCAGCGCCCCGGTCGGCGGGTCCAGCACGCCGTTGCCGGCGAAGGCGGCGCGGGCAAGCGCGTGCACCTCGGCGGCCGCCTCGGCGCCGCACTCGGACAGCTCGATGCTCACGTCGACGACTCGGCCACCAGCCGGGCGACCATCGCGAGGTCCGTGCGCAGAGCGGCCAGGGGGGCGCCGGCCGGCCCGAAGCGCAGCGCGGCCGAGGGGTGGTAGCTGGCGACCACCAGGCGGCCGCCGACCCGGTGCGGGCGCCCGCGGGCGGTACCGATCCGCGCGGACCGGCCCAGCGCCCAGGCCGTCGCGGTGCCGCCCAGCACACACATGACGGCTGGTGCGACCAGAGCCACCTGCTGCGCCAGCCAGCCGGTGCAGCGGCCGATCTCGGCGGGCGCGGGCCGGCGGTTGCCCGGCGGCCGGCACTTGAGGATGTTCAGGACGGCCACCGAGCGCCGGTCCAGGCCGGCGTCGGTCAGCAGTCGGTCGAGCAGCTGACCGGACCGGCCGACGAACGGCCGGCCGCTGGCGTCCTCGGCGGCTCCGGGGGCCTCGCCGACGAGCAGCAGCCGAGCCCCGGCTGGAGCCTCGCCCACCACGACCGTGCGACGACTCGCGGCGAGCTCTGGGCAGGACGAGCACGTGCTGATCCGGTCGCTGAGCTCGTGCCAGGCGGGGTCGGGGCTCATGCCTGGCCCCGCTGCGCGGCCGGCGGCGTGCCGCGTCCCCTGGTCGCCCGCCGGACCAGAGCCCGCAGGTGCAGGTTGACCATCGCCGCCTGCTCGAGCATGACCATGTGGCCGGCCGCGGGCAGCTCGACCAGCTCGGCGTCCGGCAGCGCCTCGGCGATGGCCCGGCTGTGATCCGGGGGCGTGATGAGGTCGCTGTCGCCGACCAGGACGACGGTCGGGACGGACCGCAGCACGTCGAGAGCGGCCAGCTTGTCGTGGTCGACGAAGGTCGGGTAGAACGCCGCGATCACCTCGACGGGTGTCGCCGCCGTGGTCTTCTCCACCATCTCCACCAGGGCCGGGCTGACGTCCTTCGACCCGAAGCTGTAGCGCCGGGTCAGCAGGAACTCGAGGTCGGTCCCGGCCCGCCGGCCGCGCTCCACCAGAGCCGGCGACCGGCGTACGCCGCGGGCGGCGAACGGCAGCACGCGCCTGGTGACCCTGCCGACGACGGCCGGCAGGCCGAAGGTGATCGAGGCGAACTTGCCGGTCGAGGTGCTCAGCAGCGCCACCCCGACGACGCGCGAGCCGAACAGGTCGGGTCGATGGTCGGCAAGGGCGAGGACGGTCATGCCGCCCATCGAGTGGCCCACCAGGACGACCGGCCCGTCCGGGACCAACTCGTCGAGAACCATCAGCAGGTCGCGGCCGAGCTGGTCGATCGTGCTGTTGTCGTCACTGCTGCGACCCGACCGGCCGTGGCTGCGCTGGTCCCAGAACACCAGCCGTCCGACGTCGCCGAGGTCGCGACGCTGGAAGTGCCACACGGTCATGTCGTTGGTGAACCCGTGGCAGAAGACCAGTGTCACCGGGGCGTCCGGCGCCCCCGCCTCCTCGACGTGCAGCGGTACGCCGTCGTCGGCGACCACTACCCTGCTCCGGGCCGCCGCCTCGTCCGCTTCCCGGACGTCCTGGAGCTCACCCGCGACAGGGTCCGGGCGGGTGCGGCTGCGGCCGACGGCGTACCGCTCGGCGGCCAGCCCGACAGCGGCGCCGGCGGCCAGGACGCCGAGGGCGCCGCTGACCAGTCCGGTCCGTCGCCCGACATGTGGGGGTCTCACCGCGCCGCTGCCGGGGGCGGCTCCGCAGCCGCCAGCGCTCCGCTGTAGGTCCGCGGGACGCGGCTCCCCACCCTGGTGACGATCTCGTAGGAGATGGTACCGAGCCGGTCCGCCCACTCCTGCGCCGTCGGCTCGCCCTGCGCGCCCGAGCCGAACAGCACCACCTCGTCGCCGGCCCGCACCGGGTCGGTACCCACGTCCACGACGAACTGGTCCATGCAGACGGTCCCGCTCACCCGCCGGCGGCGGCCTCCCACGAGGACCTCGGCGAGGTTGGTGGCGGCGCGGGGCACGCCGTCGGCGTACCCCAGGGGGACCAGGGCCAGCCGGGTGCCGGATGCGGGGTGGTAGCGGTGACCGTAGGAGACCCCGACGCCGGCCGGAACCTCCTTGGCGAGCGCGACGCGGGCCCGCAGCGACATCGCCGGGGTGAGGCCGAGGCTCCGCGCGTCGGCGACACCCGGGACCGGCGACAGCCCGTAGACGGCGAGGCCCGGCCGCACCAGGTCGAGGCACGTGTCGGGCCGGGTCAGCGTCGCGGCGGAGTTGGCCAGATGGCGCAGCTCGGGCTGCAACCCGGCGGCCCGCGCTACCGTCAGCGCCTCCTCGAACGCGGCCAGCTGCCCAGTCGTGGTCGGCGAGGAGGGGGCGTCGGCGTAGGCGAAGTGACTCCAGACACCGACGACCTGCAGGAGCCCGTCGGCCTGCGCCTTCGCGGCCGCCGTACACAGGTCGGGCCAGTCGGCGGCGGTGGCGCCCGCACGCGAGAGGCCGGTGTCGACCTTGAGGTGCACCCGGGC
>JALYXH010000083.1 GCA_030947185.1 Actinomycetota bacterium
GTCTACGGGCGGCTGGGCTTCCGGCGCGAGCCGGCCAACGACTGGTCACCCGAGCCGGGGGTCGAGCTGATGGGCTACGTGCTGACGCTGTGACGCGAGCTTGTGCCAACCGGACCGGTCAGGCGACCAGGCCGAGCCGGCGCAGCTCCACGGTCAGGTCGTGCGGGCTGGTCGAGGCCGACATTGCCGCGTCGAGGGTGATGACGCCGTCACGGATGAGTGCGACCAGGTGCTGGTCGAAGGTCTGCATGCCGTAGTAGGTGCCCTCGGCGATCAGCTGGCCGATGGTCGAGGTCTTGTCCGGGTCGGAGATCGCGTCCGCGATGCGCCCGGTGTTGACGGCGATCTCCATCGACACGCAGCGCCCTTCGCCATCGGCGCGCGGCACCAGCCGCTGGCAGATGATGCCGCGCAGCGAGCCGGCCAGACCCAGGCGCACCTGCTTCTGCTCGTGCGGCGGGAAGAAGTCGATGACCCGGTTGATGGTCTCCTGCGCGTCGGTGGTGTGCAGCGTCGACATGACGAAGTGACCGGTCTCGGCGGCCGCCAGGGCCGCCTTGACGGTCTCGTGGTCGCGCATCTCACCGACCAGGATGACGTCCGGGTCCTGCCGCATGGCGGCTCGCATCGCCGTCGCGAAGTCCTCGGTGTCGACCCGGACCTCTCGCTGGTTGATCATCGCCAGCTTGTCGAAGTGCAGCACCTCGATCGGATCCTCGATCGTGACCACATGCACTTCGCGCTGGGTGTTGATGTGGTCGATCATGCCGGCCAGTGTGGTGGTCTTGCCCGAACCGGTCGGCCCGGTGACCAGGACGAGGCCGCGCGGCTCGAGCGCCAGCGAGGCAAGAACGGGCGGCAGGCCCAGGTCGGTCAACGCGATGGCGCCAACGCTGACCTTGCGGAACACCAGCCCGGCCGAGCCGCGGGAGCGGAATGCGTTGACACGGAAGCGGCCGACCCCCGCCAGCGAGTAGGCGAAGTCGGCCTCGTTGGTCTTGCGGAAGTCCTCGACAAGGTCCTCGCGCAGGACCTCCATGACCATGGTCTCGGTGTCCTCAGCGGCCAGGTCGCGGGTCTGCAGCTTGCGGAGCCGGCCGTCGATGCGCACCCGCGGCGGGGACCCCACCTTGCAGTGCAGGTCGGAGCCGCCCGACTCGACGAGCGCGCGGAGGAAGGGCTCGATGGTGGTCGTCACCCCGGTTTGATCGGCCGAAAACCCCCGCGGCTTGACCCCTCCGGCCCTTCACCGATGGGCCGGTCAGTCGATCGTGGCGATCAGGTCCCCCTCCTGGACCACGTCTCCCTCCCCAACCGCGAGCTCGCTCACCGTTCCGGCCGACTCCGCCAGCACCGGGATCTCCATCTTCATGGACTCCAGGATGACCAGGGTGTCGCCGGCAGCGACCGCAGCTCCCTGCGCGACCACGACCTTCCACACGTTCGCCACCATCTCGGCGCGGACCTGTTCGGCCACGTCCCACTCCCTCCGCCCACCTTGTGTGGCGCGATACAACCACGACTCCGGCCGGCCTCCCCGGGGTCACTGACGACGGTCGACCTCGGCCTGCAGCTGGCCGGCCACCTGACGCCAGTGTGCTGCCTCGGCCCGGGCCAGACGCAGCTCCTCGGTCAGCCGTGGCAGCAGATCGGCCGAGCTCGGGGGCCGGGCCGGGTCGGCCGCCGGCGAGCCGGGTGGGCGGGCCGGCTGGCTGGCGGCATTAGCGCTCCGCAGGTAGATCAGCCAGCCACCGACCGGGAAGGCGAAGGCGAGGGCGGCATCGAGCCCGGGAGCCCGCCCCGGGCGCCGCTGCGCGTCCCGGTAGACCGCTGCTGCGACCGCCGCGTCCACGGCCAGGACGATCGCAAGTACGCCGAGGACCACGAGCGCGCCGTGCACCGTCAGCGTCGCGTCGCCAGCCCTCACCGGCCTCGCATCCGGTCGACCAGGCCGGTGTCATACCGCCCGGCGGAGAACTCGGCGTTGTCGAGCACCTCGGCGAGGAAAGGCAGGTTCACCTTCGGCCCGGACACCTCGAAGCCGGCCACCGCGGTGCGGGCACGGGCCAGCGCCTCGGGCCTGGTCTCGCCGTACACGCAGAGCTTGGCGAGCAGCGGGTCGTAGAACGGGGTGACCGTGTCGCCGGCGGTGTAGGCCGCGTCCACCCGCACGCCTTCTCCGGTCGGCTCGGTCCACTGCGTGATCCGACCCGGTCCCGGCAGGAACCGCTGAGGGTCCTCGGCGTACACCCGCAGCTCGATGGCGTGCCCGTGCGCCCTCAGTCGGTCGGGGTCGAAGGTGACGTCCTCCCCGGCCGCGATGTGCAGCTGCTGCTCCACGAGGTCGAGCCCGGTGACCAGCTCGGTGACCGGGTGCTCCACCTGCAGACGGGTGTTCATCTCGAGGAAGACGAACTCTGCGTCGTCACCGGTGCCCGACACAAGGCACTCGACCGTGCCGGCGTTGAGGTAGCCGACCGCCTCGCCGGCGCGCACTGCGCCGGCGAGCATCCTGGCGCGCAGTCCCGGCGAGACCGCCGGTGAGGGAGTCTCCTCGACCACCTTCTGGTGTCGACGCTGCACCGAGCAGTCGCGCTCCCCCAGCGCGACGACCCGCCCGCCCACCAGTCCCAGCACCTGGACCTCCACGTGCCGGGCGTCGGGGAGGTAGCGCTCGAGCAGCACTGCCGGCGAACCGAAGAAGCGCTCCGCTCTGCTGCGCGCTGTCGCCACCGCCGCGCGCAGCTCGGTCTCGTCGGTCGCGATGCCCATGCCGATCCCGCCGCCACCAGCGCTGGCCTTGACCATGACCGGATAGCCGAGATCGGCGGCAGCCGCGACGGCGGCGTCCGCGTCGGCAACCGGCTCCGACGTTCCCGGGGCGACCGGCACACCGGCCGCGGCCATCCGGTTGCGCGCCGTGATCTTGTCGCCCATCGCCGCCATCGCCGCCGGGGACGGCCCGACCCACACCAGGCCGGCATCAAGCACACGCTGGGCGAAGGCCGCGTTCTCCGCCAGGAACCCGTAGCCGGGATGGATGGCCTGCGCACCTGTCTGCCGAGCCGCCTCCAGCACCCGCACGCCGTCGAGGTAGGACTCCGCCGGCGGAGCGGGACCGAGCAGCACCGACTCGTCGGCCTCGTGCTTGTGCAAGGCGTCGACGTCGGCCTCGGAGTGCACAGCGATCGCCTTGATGCCGAGCCGCTGGCAGGTCCGGATGACCCGCCGGGCGATCTCACCGCGGTTCGCGACCAGCACGCTCTCGAACACGACCGCGCCTTTCCGTCCGAGCGCCGGCGGCGCACCCGCCCGAGGGCTGCGCCGAGACTAGCGGGCGCAGGTGTGCGCCGCGCTCAGCTCCGGTCGAGCACCCGCGCCAGTGCCTCGACGACCTGCGGGTCGTACTCGTAGGCCATCCCGCGGCGCAGCCTTTCCATGGCGATGGCCGGCCCACCACCCACCGTCCCGGAGGCGACGTCGTCGTACGCGCTGGCCGCCTTGATCACCCGGCAGGCCAGCGGGAGGGTGGCATCCGGCGGCTCGAGGTTGCGCCGGTAGGGGTCCGCCTGTCGCTGCAGGATCTCGGCCACCGCCGGCAGGGTGCCCGTGGTCCGCACGATGCCGGCGCCCAGCTCGGCGATCCGGGCCCGCTCGGCCGAAGGGACGGCCAGGGTGGACCCGCCAGGCACCGGGTCGGCGAGTGAGAGCTGGCCGATGTCGTGCATGAGCGCGGCGTACTCGAGGTCGAGCAGGTCCTGCTCGGTCAGGCCGAACTCCTTGCCGACGGCGACCGCGAGCGTGCTGACCCGCCGGGAGTGGCCCGGTGCGACGTAGCCGCCCAGCTCGGGGACGCGCGACAGCGACCGGATGGTCTGCCGGTAGGTCGAGCGGACGGCTGCGTAGCGCCGGAAGGAGAACTGCGTGACCAGCAGCGGCACGCAGAACACCGGCAGTGCCCACAGGCCCATCAGCGGAGCGGCCAGCGCGATCAGCATCCCGGTCGCTGCCATCGACATGCCGAGGGGCGCGATGCCGACCAGCTCGTTGCGCAGCGTCGCAAGCAGAGGTGCGCCGTCCCGGCGGGCCCGGAGCAGCCCGGCGATGCCGACCTCGACCACCGCCGCCGCTGCCACCGCACCGGACGCGGCCAGGACCAGCACGGTGCCGGCACCGTGGCCGCGCTGGCGGAGCAGGGTCTCCTGGAGCGGCCTGAAGACGGCGGCCGCCGCGGCTATCGCCAGCACCTTGCGGGCCAGGTCGAGCAGCTGCGGGCTGCGGCCGGCGGCGGCGTGCAGTGCGCTCCCGGCGAGGCCGGACATGGCGACGACGACCACCACGTCGGCTACCCCGTGACGGGTGGGGCTGCCGTTCACCTGCAGCACGAGGGCATATCCAAGCGCGCCGGCGACGCCGACCGGAGACGAGCGACGGTCGCCGGGCAGGCTGATGCGGAACAGCTCACCCCCGGCGATCAGGGCGGCGAACCCCAGGGCGACCAGCGGCCGCGGCACCCCCCGGCCGGCCACGTCGACCAGCGCAGCCATGCTGAGGAGGGCAGCGGCCGCCAGCACCGCGGCCGGCGGCCAGTTCTCCCGGCATCGGGAGACAGCCGTCATCGAGACGCCGGCGGCAGCGAGGCGGCGTGCAGGTACTGCGCCAAGCGGTCTTCCAACGGCACCTCCGCAAGCGGTGGCGGTTGCTCGACCGGCAGTTCCCAGCCCGCGCGGGCCAGCGCGTCGACGAAAGCTGTGACGAACACCGGGTCGAACTGGGTGCCCGCGCAGCGGCGCAGCTCCTCGACAGCGGCCGGGATCGGCTTGGCCGACGAGTAGGAGCGGGTCGATGTCATCGAGTCGAAGGCGTCGGCGACGCAGATGATGCGGGCGAACTCCGGAATGTCCTCACCGGCTAGCCCCGTCGGGTAGCCCCGGCCGTCCATCCGCTCGTGGTGGTGCAGCACGCCCTGGGTGGCCTCGGCCAGGAAGTCGATCTCGCGCAGGATCTCGAGGCCGCGGCCGGGATGGTTCTTGATGGCGTCGAACTCGGCGTCGTCCAGACGCCCGGTCTTCTGCAGCAGCCTGGTCGGCAGGCCGAGCTTCCCGACGTCGTGCAGCAGTCCGGCGTAGCGGATGGTGACCACCCGGTCCTCGCGCATCCCGATGGCGCGAGCGATCATCTCGGTGCCTCGGGCCACGCGCTCGGAGTGGCCGCGGGTGTAGGGGTCCTTGGTCTCGACGGCCTGCACCAGGGCCCGGACGGTGGCCTCGTAGGCGTCCCGCAGCCGGACATAGTTGGCGAACGCCTCGCCAGCGACCAGCAAGGGGAGCAGCACCAGTACGGCGACGGCCAGTCCGCCCTGGAAGTAGAGCACCGCCATGAGCAGGCCGAACATGCCGTAGCCGAGGTAGTTCAGCGTCATCCAGGCGGCCCGACCCCACCAGGCCGACAACAGGCTGGTGCCGGACGTCAGCGCCATGACTCCGGAGAACAGCAGCATGTTGACCAGGAAGTAGGCCAGCGAGGCGGCCGCTGAGGACAGCAGGACGTATGGGAAGTCCGCCCTGGACAGATGCCCGGCCACGCCGCCGACCGCGCTGTAGCACCCCGCCGCCGTCAGGCCCGCAAGGGCGAACATGGCGGCATTGAAGATTCGCTTGACCAAGGCCAGCCGGCAGACGACGAACGCGGACGACAGGCCGACCAGGAGGGCACCGGGCGGTCCCAGGACGACAACGGCAGCCATCCCGACCACGAAAGCAAGTGAGACACCTACGTCGGCATCGCTTCGGGTGAAGCTCGAGTGCAGGAGCACGAAGGCCACAGCGAGCAGGGCGACGAGCAGCCAGTTGCTGACGCGCGGTAGCGCCCACGCAGCGGCGAGGACCGCAACGAGCACCACGGCGCCGACGTAGGCGTGCACGCGCCAGGGCATGGCCGACGTAGGGGCCATCGCGGTCATGCCTCCGGAGGGGGAATCGGGGGCTGCTCCCACGGAGGGATCGGGACCGGCAGCACGTTCCTTTAGAGCCAGAAAACGCCAGCGCGTGCGGACAGAAAGTGGGCGACCGCGTTACCAACGACTGAAGAGATTCTGTTCATGGATATCGCCTCCCAGCGATTTTCATGTCACAGGCACCGCTAGCGCCTGCGCAGAATCCGCTCCGCTCGGAAAGCCGATGTGGAACCGCTGCCGGTCCCGATCCCGCCGTGTGGAGTTGTCAACGTTCGCACAACGTGAGCGACGGACGTGACTCGTGGGTAACGAGTGAAGCCCGTTCCATCTGGGTCGCAAGCGTCGTCCGGCACGGTAGCGCTAAACCGATGCTCGTGGGGTGTTTTCTGCAGACTCGGACATCCGGCCCCTTCCAGCACGTACCCTGCAGCGGTCTGGCCGATGGCCAGGCTTCGTCCGCCAAGAGCCGGCCCCAGCGCCGGAGATGCGGGGCAGACATGACGAGGCCGAGCTTCCCCTCCCAGTCCAGGGCGCCCGGCGCCGCGTCACCCGCCACCCGCCGACCAGCTCTCTCCCGGTCGTACGACGCGCTGGTCGCGGCAGCCCTCCAGGTCCGTGCGGACCCCGCCACCTGCCGTTTCGACGAGGTGCTCGCGGCGGCCGTCGCCGACGGCAGTGTGGACGCCACCGTGGGCCGGGAGCTGCGGTTCTGGCAGCGTGAGTCGGTCCGGGCGGTGGTCGACCATGTCGAGACGGTGCTGCCCGTCGTACTCACCGCCAGCAACGAGGCCGACCGCGCGGCCGTCGATGCCGTGCACAGCGCCGGGCAGTCGTGGTCGCAGGCGGCCCGCACCGGCCACCCGTCGCCGGTGCATCCCGGCCGTACGTCGCCGGACGACCTGGCCGTGCGCCGTCGGCACACCGTGGTCGCCGGGCTGACGGGCGAGCTCACCGGGCAGCGAGCCACAGCGGGTGTGCACGCCGCTCGCGGGCCGGCCCGCTGATGCCGGTGCTGCGCCTGCTCCCGGACCTGGAGGAGGCGCTGCGCCAGATCCACGGCGTCCGGGCGGCCACCGTGGTGACCGGGCCGGACCGCCGCCCGACCGAAGTCCACGTGCTGGCCACCACCGACCGGGGACCCAAGCAGGTGGTTCGCGACGTCCAGTCGCTGGCGATGGCACGTTACGACCTCGACATCGACTACCGGATCGTGTCCGTCGTCCAGATCGACCCGGACGAGGCACCGCTGGCCGGCACGCCCGGGTCGGCACCCGCAAGCCGACCGGTGATCGACTCGATCACCGTCCGGACCACCGGGACCCAGGCCACCGCCACCGTCATCGTCATGACCGGCAGCGACCGCTTCGAGGGAACCTCGGCGGGACCGGCAGCACCGTCGGGTCGGCCGCGGCTGGTGGCCAAGGCAACCCTCGAGGCGGTCCGTGGCCTGCTGCAGGTCCCGGCCGAGCTCGAACAGGCGGCGATCGTCGCCGTCGGCGGCGTGCTGGTCGCCGTCTCGGTCGTGCAGGTCAACGGGCGATCCGGCGAGCAGACGATGAGCGGCAGCGCCGTGACCCGGGGCGACGAAGCGGACGCGGTGGCTCGCAGCCTGCTCGACGCCCTCAACCGCCGGCTGAGCAGCTAGTCGGCCGACCTCGCGTCGGCGGCGGAGACCTCCTGCGCGGTGCCGGCCTTTATCGGCACCTTCACCGGCTCCGGCTCCGGGCGAACCACCTCGTAGACCCGCACCTCGAGCATGCCGGCGTCGTAGGACGCCTCGACCTGCCCGGCGTCGATCCCCTCGGGCAGCGCGAACTCCCGCCGGAAAGAGCCGTAGCGCAGCTCCCTGACGAGACTCGCGCCGGAGTCGCGGCTGCGAGTGTCGCGCCGCTCGCCGGCGATCACGAGACGTCCGCGGTCGACCTCGATCGACACGTCGTTCTCGACGTCGACGCCCGGAAGCTCGAGGCGCAGGACGACGTCGTGACCCTCGGCGAACATCTCCACGGCCGGGACGTAGCCGGCCGAGAGCCGGCGGACCGTCCCGGCGCGGGGCGCCGGTGCCGCGGCCGCACCGGCGGGCCGCTGCGACGGGCCCCAGGCCCGCAGGACCAGGTCGTCGAACTCGCGGTCGGCGCGGGCCAGGGCGGTGAAGGGGTCCCACCTGGTGGCGTGCATGAGTTCCCTCCTCGGGAAGTCCCCCCCGAGCGCGGCGGCCCGGGGTTGCTCCTTGGGCTGACAGACATACTGATACGACGACGCTCAATGCTTGTCAAGGGCCGGACCTCGGCACTCGGTGTGACAGCATGCTGGTCAAGGCCGCCACCACCGGCCGAGCGTTTCGCGAGAGGAAGCAGCGATGGCCAAGAAGAAGCGCAAGCGCCGGGCCCGCGCCAAGCACAAGGCCAACCACGGCAAGCGCCCCAACACCTGAGACCCCCGAGCCGGAGCGCGCCGAGCCGGCGCCGGGCCCGATGCCCTGTCCCGCCCGGGTCTAGCGCCGTTCGGCGATCTGGTCGCGCACCCAGTCGACGGTGGCCGCCACACCGGTCGCCACGTCGGTGAACGGCTCCCAGCCGATGCCGGCCCTGGCGGCCGTCGCGTCCAGAGCGATCGCCTGCAGCTCGCCCACCCGCGGTTCGGCGTACGCCGGATCGTCCACAGCGCCGACCGCCGCCGCGATGGCCGTGTGCAGCTCCCGCACCGTGGTGGCGACACCGGTGCCGATGTTGTACCGCCGCCCGTCGCCGGCGCTTCCGGTCGACCTCACGAAGGCGTCGACGACGTCGTCCACGTAGACGTAGTCCCGGCTGGACGTGCCATCGCCGAAGATCTTGGTGGGTCGCCCCTCCAGGAGAGCTGTCGCGAAGATGGCGACGACCCCCGCCTCCCCGTGCGGGTCCTGACGCGGGCCGAAGACGTTGCCGAGCGCGAGCGCGGTGTAGGACAGCCCGTACATGGCCCGCCAGGTACCGAGGTACAGCTCGCCGGCGGCCTTGCCGGCCGCGTAGGGGGAACGCGGGTCAACCCCCGCCCGCTCGCTGACGGGGAGCTTGGTCGGCTCGCCGTAGATGGAGCCACCCGACGATGTGAAGATCACCTTGCGGGTGCCGGCCTGCCGAGCCGCCTCCAGGACGTTGATCGTGCCGAGCACGTTCAGCCGGGCGTCCCGCAGCGGGTCGGCGACCGAGACCCGGACGTCGATCTGGGCCGCGAGATGGCAGATGACCTCCGGTCCGACCCGGGCGACGAGGGCCGGGAAGCCGGAGTCGGTGATGTCGGCCCGCGAGAAGGTGAACGCGCCCGGCCGGTCGACATTCACCGCGCGGGCATCCGCCAGGTTGTCCAGCCGCCCGCTCGACAGGTCGTCCACGCCTGCTACCTGGTGTCCCTCCGCCAGCAGGCGGTCGACCAGGTTGGACCCGATGAAACCGGCAGCGCCGGTGACGAGGATGCGCATGCTCACTCGGCGCGGAACTCCATGTGGTCGATGCTGACCCGGACCTCGCGCAGCCGGACCATGACGCGCTCGCGCAGCTCGACCGGCGCCGCCTCACCCCCGCAGCAACGGGCCACCAGCGCCTTCACCGACTGTTCCAGGCCGTACTGGCGCAGGCAGGGCGAGCACTCGTCCAGATGTGAGCGGACCTTCCGGCGGTCCTCCTCGTCGAGCTCACCGTCGAGGTAGAGGTACACCTCTTCGATGACGTCGCGACAGTCGGTCTCGTGCGGGTCGCCGCAGCTCATGCCGCGCCACCTTCGGACTGGGCGGCGCTGTTGCCCGCGCCGCTGCCGGCGGCGTTGGCGGCAAGATCGCCGGCCCGGATGAAGCCACGGTCGAGGGCGTACTGCTCCAGCGCCTTGCGCAGGCCACGGCGCCCACGGTGCAGCCGGGACATGACGGTGCCGATCGGCGTACCCATGATCTCGGCGATCTCCTTGTAGGCGAACCCCTCGACGTCAGCCAGGTAGACCGCCATGCGGAAGTCCTCGGGCAGCGCCTGCAGGGCCTCCTTGACGTCGGAGTCGGGCAGGTGGTCCAGCGCCTCGACCTCGGCCGAGCGCAGCCCGGTCGAGGTGTGCCCCTCCGCGGCCGCCAGCTGCCAGTCCTCGATCTGCTCCGTCGGGCTCTGAAGCGGCTGGCGCTGCTTCTTGCGGTAGCTGTTGATGAAGGTGTTGGTCAGGATCCGGTAGAGCCAGGCCTTGAGGTTGGTGCCCTCCTGGAACTGGTGGAACGCGGCGAACGCCTTGACGAAGGTCTCCTGGACGAGGTCCTCGGCGTCGGCCGGGTTGCGGGTCATCCGCAGCGCCGCGGAGTAGAGCTGGTCCAGGAAGGGCATCGCGTCGCGCTCGAAGCGCGCGCTGCGCTGCTCCAGGGTCTCCTCCGCCATGCTCACCTCCCCGCTGCCTGTGGTGCCGGCGCGCGGTGGCGCGGCATCCCGCCGGACTGAGCCGGACGATACGCCCGACCGCCCCGGTGCCGCCCAGTAGCGAGCCCCGCGGCGCTGGGCGGTGAGCTCGAGCCCGGTCACGAGAGACCTCCATGCCGCGGTTGGGTCGGGGTGCCTGTCACGGCCAACAACGCCGCCCCGCTCGGCGCACATTCCCCGGCTCGGTCTGGGCGAGGCTCAGGCCAGCAGCCGGCTCAGCCAGGTGTCGACGACGGCCACCAGCTCGTCGGCCACGGCGGCGGCGGTCCGCCGGTCGCTCCGGCGTACGGCGAAGGCGTGGTCGGCCGCCGCCACCTCGTGCACCCGCACCCCCGCGCAGTCGGCCAGGGCGCGGCGCAGGTCGGCCGCCGTGCCGAAGGCGTCCCGGGCTCCCTGCACGACCAGCGAAGGGACGTCGAGCGCGAGCAGCTCGCCGGCCCGGCTGCGGTCCGGCCGTCCCGGCGGGACCAGGGGGAAGGCGAGGCAGAGCACGCCGGCCGCACCGACCGCCGCGGCGGTCCGGCAGGCGACCCGGGCTCCGCTGCTACGTCCGCCCGAGACCAGCGGTACGCCGGCCAGCTCGGGCCGGGCCCGCACCGCCCCGGCGACGACAGCAAAAGCCAGGTCGAGCTGCCCCGCCGGCGCTGGCGCGCGGCGCCCGGCCACTCGGTACGGCTGCTCGAGCAGGGCGACAGCCAGTTGCCGGCGGGACAGGGCGATCGCAAGAGCGTGCAGGTCGGGCGCGGCGACGCCTCCACCGGCGCCGTGGCCCAGCAGCAGGACCGCTGTCGGCTTGGCAACGCCGGGCAGGTGCAGGAGCACCCGCGCCGGCCCGAGCGGGGTAGCCACCGTCAATCCGATCGGCTCCGGAACCACCGGTTCGTCCCGTTTACCCACGGGTAGGGACGCCCATATGGCCAGGCAGGGAGAGCCTCTCGGAGTGCCGGCGTCCGCGGCGTTGCCGGCGCCGGACTCCCCCTACTGGGTGTTCTACGAAGAAGTCGCAGCCGCCCAGCTCGCCGAGTGGCTTCCCCAGGAGCCGGTCAGGGTGCTCGACCTGTCCGGCGGGGTCAGCGGCAGGAACCGATTTGTCGAGCAGACGCTGCGGGCCGGTCACGAGGTGCTGCACGTCGTACCGGCCAAGCGCGAGCTCGAGCTGACCGACCCGTCGCTGGGCGAGCGCCTGCAGACGGTCGCCGCGGACAGCAGACGCCTCGACTGGCTGGCCGACGACTCGATAGGCGCGGTGCTGGCCGAGAGCCGGGCGCTGTCGTTCTGCCTGGCCACCGAGATGACCTTGACCGACATCGCACGCGTGCTGCGCCCGGGCGGCCGGCTCCTGCTGTGCGTCGACTCCCTCCTGCTCGGGCTGTCCACGCTGGCCGACCAGGGGCGCTGGGCCGAGCTGACCGACGTACCGCTGGCCGATGTCGTGCTGGTCCCCAACGACGACGGATCGATCACCCGGTGTTTCTGGCCCGAGGAGGTTGAGTCGCTGCTGCGGGAGGCGGCCCTCACCGTCGACTGGGTCCGACCGCGTTCGGTGCTGTCCTCGTCAGCGGTCGAGCGGGCGCTCGCGAACGACCCGTCAGCACTGTCACCGCTCGTGGCCGCCGAGATCTCCCTCGCACGCGAGCGTGCCGGCGAGTCCATCGGCATCCATCTGGTCGCGGCGGCCCGGCTCGCCTCCTGAGCTAGCGCGCCGCTTCGGCCTTCGCCTGGTCCTCGACACAGCGGGCCGCCTCAGGCCGCGCGTCCAGGCGGGCCTTCGGCAGCTCCTTGCCGCAGTCGACACACCGGCCGTAGCTGCCGTCCTCGATGCGCGCGAGCGCCGCCGTGACCTGCTCCCGCTGGACCGAGACCACCTCGAGCATCGCCTCTTCGCGGTCCTTGTCCGACAGCTCGGTAGCCGTGTCGGCCGGGTGGTTGTCGAAGTGGCTGAGCTCCTCGCTGTCGCCTGCGTGCTCGTTCTCCAGGGTCGTCTGCGAGCTGTCGAGCTCGGTCAGCATGCCCTCCAGGCGCTTGCGCGCGGCGGTCAGATCCACAAGGTCCCTCTCGTCGTCGGCCGTCTTGGTCAGGCCGGAATAAGGCAAGTCGTCGGCGTCATTGTCCACCGGCCCCGGTCGACAGCCCTACCCGCCCGTCCCGCCTCCTACCGCCGCGGGTCAGAGCAGCCGCTGCTGCACCGGCTCAGCCGCTACGGGAGCGACCAGTCCGGCGCCGCCGGCGGCCACGTTGCCGACCGCCTTGGACACCGGGTATGCCGTCAGCTGGCCGCCCCCGGCCTGAAGCAGGTGCTCCAGGCCGGCTCGGTCGCTCGAGGCAGGGTCGAGCCACGCTGCCCACGACTCCCGCGCGAGAAGCACCGGCATCCGGTCGTGCAGGTGGCCCACGGCATCCATCGCGGCGGTGGTGATGATGGTCGTGGTCCACAGCGTCGAGGCCGGGTCGGTCTCACCGGGCGGGTGCCAGCGCTCGTAGAGCCCGGCCATCGCCAGCCCGCCACCGTCGGCCGCGTGCAGGAAGTGCGGCTGCCCCCCGGCGTCGGCGTACCACTCGAAGTAGCCGTCGGCAGGCAGCAGGCAGCGCCTGGCCAGGAACGCGGACCGGAAGGCCGGCTTGTCGGCGACCGACTCGAGCCGGGCGTTGATCAGCCGCCCCCCGCCCGAGGGGTCCTGCGCCCAGGAAGGCACCAGGCCCCAGCGCATGGTGCGCAGCTCGCGCACCGCCGAACAGGTCTCGGGGTCCGAGCGCTCGCGGACCGCCAGCACGTCCTTGGTGGGCGCGACGTTGTAGTCGGGCTCGAGGAGCCGGGCCGCCGGCGCTACCCAGTCGACGCCGTACTCGGCCACCAGGTCGTCGGCCCGGCGGCTAGAGGCGTAACGACCACACACAGAGTCATTGTGCGTGCTTGCCTCGATCGGGTGTCAGCATGGAGCCGCCATGACGAGCCCGACGCGGACCACGCCCTCCGAGAGCCTGCCGTGGCCGGCACCGTGCGCCCTCGGCCCGGTGGACGCCGACATCGCGCTGCCCGGGTCCAAGTCGGCGACCAACCGGGCCCTCGTGCTGGCGGCGCTGGCCGAGGGGACGTCGGTCGTACGCCGCCCTCTGCGCAGCCGGGACACCTTGCTGATGACTGCCGGCCTACGTGCGCTCGGTGTCGCGGTCACCGACGACGGCAGCGACTGGCGCGTCGTCGGCAGCGGTCGGCCGCTGCGCCCGGCGGCAGCCGCCGTCGATGTCGGGAACGCCGGCACGGTTGCCCGCTTCCTGCCCCCGGTGGCCGCCTTGGCGGCTGGCGAGGTGCGTTTCGACGGTGACGCCCGGATGCGCGAGCGGCCGATCGGAGCGCTGCTGGCGGCGCTGCGGGCGATCGGAGTCGAGATCGACGACGGTGGCCGCGGCGCGCTGCCCGCAGCGGTCCGCGGGACCGGACGCGTGACCGGCGGCCCGGTGCTCATCGACGCTTCCAGTTCCAGCCAGCTGGTCAGCGGCCTGCTGCTCGCCGCGCCGCGATTCGAGCGCGGGCTCTACCTGCGCCACGAGGGTGGCCGGTTGCCGAGCGCGCCGCACCTGGCGATGACGGTGGCGATGCTGCGCGCCGCCGGTGCCGAGGTCGACGACGACGTGCCCGCCCAGTGGGCGGTGTCGCCGGGACCGCTCAGAGCGTGCGTCTGGGACGTCGAACCCGACCTGTCCTCGGCCGCGCCGTTCCTCGCGGCGGCGATGCTCACCGGCGGCCGGGTCCGGGTGGCCGGCTGGCCGCTGGCCACAACCCAGCCGGGCGGTCGACTGCCCGGGCTGCTCGAGCGCATGGGCGGGACCTACCGGCTCGACGCCGCGGGGCTGACCCTGGACGGACCCGGCCGGGTGCACGGCCTGGACGCCGACCTCGGCGAGGTCGGGGAGCTGACGCCGGTGCTGGCCGCGCTCGCGGCGCTTGCCGACAGTCCGTCCCGGTTGTCGGGCGTGGCGCACCTGCGGCTGCAGGAGACCGACCGGCTGGCGGCGCTGGCCCGGGAGATCAACGCGCTCGGCGGGTCGGTGACCGAGACTGCCGACGGGCTGTCGATCGCGCCACGCCCGCTGCGCGGAGGTGTCTTTGCGACGTACGACGACCATCGGCTGGCAATGGCGGCCGCGGTGCTTGGCCTGGCCGTCCAAGGGGTCTCGGTCGAGAACGTCGCGACGACGGCGAAGACCCTGCCCGGCTTCGTCGAGCTGTGGGACCGGATGCTCGGGGCGCCGGTCTGAGCCCGCGCGAGCTGGACGAGGACGACGTCCGGATCCGGCCGGGGCGCAGCTCACGTCCGCGCACGCGAACGCGGCCGCAGCACGCCGACGCCGTGGCCGCGATGGTCGTGGCGGTCGACCGGGGGCGCTTCGGCTGCCTCGTGGGCGGCCGCGAGGTGACCGCCATGCGGGCCCGGGAGCTCGGCCGGCGCGCCGTCGTCGTCGGTGACCGGGTGGCCGTGGTCGGAGACGTCTCCGGGGGGTCGGATGCCCTGGCCCGGATCGTCCGGGTCGAGCCGCGGACCTCGGTGCTGCGGCGCAGCGCCGACGACGACGACCCGGTGGAGCGCGTCCTGGTGGCCAACGCCGACCAGCTGGTGATCGTCACTGCGCTGGCCGATCCGCCGCCTCGTCCCCGCCTGATCGACCGCTGCCTCGTCGCGGCGTACGACGGGGGCCTCGAGCCGTTGCTCTGCCTCACCAAGCACGACCTGGCGACGGCGGAGCCGCTGCTGGCGGCGTACCAGCCACTGGGGGTTGCCGCGGTCACGACCTCGACGCGGGAGGCCGGCGGACCGGACGGCATCGACGCGGTGCGGGACCGGCTGGCCGGGCGGATGAGCGTGCTGGTGGGGCACTCCGGGGTCGGGAAGTCGACGCTGGTCAACCTGCTCGTGCCGGACGCGATGCGCGGGGTGGGCGTGGTCAGCGCCGATGGACGGGGCCGGCACACGTCGTCCTCGGCAGTGGCTCTCGCACTGCCGCGGGGTGGCTGGGTGATCGACACGCCGGGGGTGCGCTCGTTCGGACTCGGCCACGTGTCGGTGGAACGGGTGCTGGCCGCCTTCCCGGACCTGGCCGAGGGTGCCCTGCGCTGTCCGTCGGGGTGCTCGCACGCATCGGGCGAGCCCGGCTGCACGCTCGACGCGTGGGTCACCGCGGGCGAGGCCGAAGCCGTGCGGCTGGACTCGTTCCGGCGGCTGCTGGAGGCCCGCGACTCCGCCGACGAGTGAGGACCGGACTCAGTCCAGCTCGACCGTGCCGCCGGCCCGCCAGTACTCGCCTGCCTCCCGCTCGAGGAACCCCTCGTCCACCAGGTAGCGCCGCAGCGCCGCGTAGTCGGCATGGAACGCGCGCAGCGCCGTGCTCACCTCCCGCTCGGTGTAACGCCGGCCGGGCTCGAAGAGCCTGGCGATGTGGTCGAGGACCACGAGCCGTTTGGCATGCGCAGCCGGGATCGAGACGAGCCGCCCGCCGTCGAGGAAGGTGCGCAGCACTGCCGCGGCTCCCGGGTCGGCCGCGCCGTGGTCGTCGGTGTCCGGCGGCGGGGCGGCCGCCCGGGCCAGGTCCTTGATGCGGTCCGGACGAGCCCGCCAGCCGTTCTCGGCGGACTCGGCCAGCCCGCCGGCCGCCAACCGGTTGAGCGCCTGCAGCGTGGCGCGCCGGCCGATCCCGGCGGCCGTGGCCACCTCGGCCGTCGTCGTCGCGCCCAGCACCAGCGCGGCCAGCACCCGCAGCCGGGCCTCCTCGGCGAGCAGCCCGAGCAGCTCCACCGCCTCCCGGCCGGTCGGGTCAGCCGATCGCATCCGCAGACGGTACGACTGTTACGGCGACGACGAACGGCGGCAGGGCGCTCAGCCGGTGGTCAGCTGCTCCCCACGGCGATCGTCTCCTCGACCTGGGCGGCGCGGATCGCGAACTCGCGCTTGTCGGCGTCGATCTGCTCGGCCAGCTCCTCGTCCGCCTTCATCAGGGCGTTGAGGTCGATGCCTGCCATGTCCAGCACACCCATGTCCGCGTAGGCCTTCTGCACCTTCTCGCCCCACAGGCCGACGTCTTTGACGCACGGCACGATCCGGCTGAACAGCAGCGATCGGAAGGCGCCCATGAACGGCGAGTGGTCCACGGTCTGCAGGCACTCCTGCACGTCGTACCCGAGGTTGACCCACACCTCCTGGGCCCGCAGGCGGTCGCGCATCAGGTAGCAGCCCTCGACCACGAACTCCTCCCGCTCGGCCAGCTCCGCGCTGGACAAGCCGGCGTAGTAGTCCTTCAGCGCCATCCGGCCGAAGGCCACGTGACGGGCCTCGTCCTGCATGATGTAGGCCAGGATCTGCTTGGGCAGCGGCTGCGTCGTCATGTCCCGCAGTACGCCGAAAGCGGCCAGCGCCAGCCCCTCGATCAGCACCTGCATGCCGAGATAGGGCATGTCCCAGCGGGAGTCGGTCAGGGTGTCGTCGAGCAGCTGCTTGAGGAACGGGTTGATCGGATAGAGCAGCTGCACCTTCTCCTGCAGGAAGCGGGAGTAGGTCTCGGCGTGCCGGGTCTCGTCCATGGTCTGGGTCGAGGCGTAGAACTTGGCGTCGAGGTCGGGCACCGACTCCACGATGCGGGCCGAGCAGATCATCGCCCCCTGCTCACCGTGCAGGAACTGGCTGAACTGCCAGGCGGCCAGGTGCTGGGCGAGCTCGTCCTTGTCGGCCTGGCCGAGCTTGGCGTACTGCTTGGAGCCGTAGATCGGGCAGGTCTGCTCGTCCATCCCCAGCACGTTGGCCGGGTCGACGTCGATCGACCAGTCGATGCGGTGCTGGGCGTCCCACTGCTTGTCCTTGCCCTTCTGGTAGAGCGCCAGCAGCCGGGCCCGGCCTTCGTCGTACTCCCAGGAGAACCGGGCGTCGCCCGCCATCGGGACGTCCCAGGTCAGGTGCTCGACCGGCATGGCGTACTTCTCGTACGTGCTCACAAGGCTCCTTCGGCGAGGTAACGACTGACCAGCAAGGCGATCCGGGCTGCGGTGGTGGCGGCCGGCTCGGTCGGCATGACCAGGTGCGAGACGGTGAGCCGGACGGTCGTCTCGGCCACCAAGTCGACGTCGGCTGCCGACAGGGCCGGCCAGTGGCCGAGGAAGAACTCGGTGATCCGCCGGTGTGCCTCCACCAGCAGGGGCTCGGCCCGGGTCGTCAGGAAGGGCAGCAGCGCGGGGTCCAGGGTGAGCACCGCCTTCAGCAGGCGGTTGTCGGCGGCTCGGTCGAGGGTGTAGAGGACGGCCGCCTCGACCGCCTGGCTCGGCGTCCCCGCGTGGTCGCGCAACAGGGCGTCCGTGCCGTCGAGGAAGGCGTCGGCCTCCCGCAGCGCGAGCGCGGCGGCGAGTGCGTCCTTCGTCCCGAACTCGTTGTAGAGCGTCTGCCGGCTGACGCCGGCGGCGGTGGCGACATCGGCCATCCGGACCCGGTCCCAGTCGCCGGCAACGGCCGCGTCGTAGGCGGCAGCGAGCAGCCCCTCGCGGGTGGTCGGGGGCGGTGGCATGTCCGGCAGTCTTTACACCAAGGCCCTCTGTGTCAAGCAACCGGGACCCCGCTACCGTTCCGGGCATGGCCGACCCGACGCACGCCGCCGACCTGGCCCTCGCCCTGCAGATCGCCGACGAGGCGGACGCGCTGACCCTGGGCCGCTTCCGCGCGCTGGACCTCTCGGTCGAGACGAAGCCCGACCTCACCCCGGTCAGCGACGCCGACCGGGCAGTGGAGCAGGCGGTCCGGTCGACCATCGGCTCCAGCCGGCCCGCCGACCTGGTGCTCGGAGAGGAGTACGGCGGCGACCCCGGTGCTGCCGGTCGCCAGTGGGTCGTGGACCCCATCGACGGCACCAAGAACTTCGTCCGCGGCGTGCCGGTCTGGGCGACGCTGCTCGCCCTGCGCGTGGACGGCGAGGTCGTCCTCGGGGTGGTGTCGGCTCCGTCGCTGGGACGGCGCTGGTGGGCCACCCGCGGGGCCGGGGCACACAGTGGCGGCTCGCTCGCAGCGGCCCGGCGCTGCCGCGTCTCCGGCGTGGCGGCGCTCGAGGATGCCGCCCTGTCCTACGCCAGCCTGTCGGGCTGGGAAGCCGCCGGCCGGCTGGGCGGGCTGCTCGAGCTCACCCGCCGGACCTACCGCACCCGGGCCTTCGGCGACTTCTGGTCCCACGTGCTGGTGGCCGAAGGCGCCGTCGACGTGTCGGCCGAGCCGGAGGTCTCGCTGTGGGACGTCGCACCCCTGCAGGTGATCGTCGAGGAGGCTGGCGGGCGCTTCTCCGACCTCGACGGTGCGGCCCGACCGGACCGGGGAAGCATCGTCTGCACCAACGGCCTGTTGCACGACGAGGTGCTGGGCCTGCTGCGGGCCGGCTAACGACGGAGCTGCTGGACCGGCTCGGCGGAAGGCGCGCTCCGTGCGGTACGCGCAACGTGCACAGCCCAGATGACCAGCGGGACCTGCACCGGCAGCCGGAGCCACGCCACCGCCGGACCGAGCAACCCCGACGTCCCCGGGGCACCGGCGTCGAGGGCCATCTGGACGTTGGCCGGGAAGACCGCCACGAACAGGCCGGCCGTCGCCCATCCGGCGAGTCGGCGCGTACGCGGAGCCACCAGCGCTGCCGCGCACGCGAGCTCGGCGAGCCCACTGAGGGCGACTAGGGCGCGCCGGGCCGGCAGGACGTGCGGCACGATGCGCGCGTACGGCTCCGGGTGCACGAAGTGGGTGACCCCGGCCGCTGCCAGCAGCCCGGCGAGCAGGTACGGCGAGATCTGGCGCGCGCGCGCCGCCCGGTTCATCGGCCCAGCGTAGGCGGGCCGATCGCCCGGGCGATCAGGACGTGCGCACCGCTCCGGCGGCCAGAGCCGCGACCCGCTGCACGACGGATATCCCGCTGTCCATGTCTGGACTGCTGTCGGAGAGCACGGCGACAAGCAGTGTCCGTGCCGGCCCGGCAATCCGGCCGATGCTGTTGACCACCCAGTCGCCGTCGTCCCCGTCGAGCGGCAGCCACCCGTTCTTGACGGCCAGCGCGTCCCCGCCGACCGCTATCCCAGCGACGCCCCAGACCTGGTCACCCTCGACGCGGGTCATCAGGTCGAGCAGGTAGGCCCGCCCCGGCGCGGCCAGCGGACCGCTCGGGCTGGTGAGGTCGACCAGCAGGCGGAGCTGGTCGGCGGCGCTCGTCGTGGTCAGCCCCCACGAGCTACCCGGACCGGGCGTCGTCTGCGTCAGGCCCAGCC